>QIGM01000093.1 GCA_003230795.1 bacterium | reverse complement strand
AGTAGTCATCTAAGTACGTAATGCTGCTTTGCAATGGACAGAGAAGCCTACGTGGCGCCTGAACGTTTCCCCCGAAAGGGGACAAAGAGGATAGTCATCAAAACACAGCAAAAACCCGATCAGGGTTTTTTCCACTGAATGCTGAGGTTAGAGCAGGGGATTTTCTCAAATCAAAGAATTTACGTCACAGCGAAAGCTGCCGAGATTTTCTTTTTCTGATGACTATACGGAGAGCCTATGAAGCAGAGGTTGGTAGTTTTCTGCAGAGGAAGGAGAGCAGTAGGGCTACGGTTAGTGCGCTTGCGGTTAGTATCCAAATTTCTAGGTCTATCCAAAAGGCTAGGAAGATACAGGAGACTAGGCCGCAGCAAGGGAAGAAGCGGTTATATAGTCGTTCTTCCTTTGAGAGCTGCAATGCGGCTAGGTTTGTGATGCCGTAGTAGAGTAGGACGTTTACGGCGCTAATTGACCAGGTAGTTCGTATGTCTCCGATGAGGCACAGTCCACTAAGGGTTACTCCAACTGCGAGAACTGAGAGAAAGGGCGTAGTTTTTGCGCGATTTAGGCGCGATAGACCTTGCGGGAGATCGCTGCGTCGAGCCATTGCAAGGCTTACTCGGGAGAGTCCGAGTATGAGATTGAAGAGCACTGCGAACATGGCAGTTACCGCTCCCAGCGTTACTACAAACGTTAAGCCGCGAATCGAATAAGACTCTGCGATTACTTCTAGTGCTGCGTAGTTGCCATCTGTCTCTTGGGCGAGCCTTAATGTGGAAAGCGAAGGGATTACGCTTAGGCCGATGAGTACATAGAGCAGGGTAGAGTAAATAAGAGTGAGCACAATGGCTTTTGGAATTGTTGTTCTCGGGGATTCGATTTCTTCACCCAGCGTGGCGATTCTTCCGTAGCCGGTATAGGCGACAAAGAGTAAGGCCGTTGCATGGAATAAAGATGGTAACTCGATGTCCTGCCAGCTACTGAGTAGAGTTAGGTGGAGGGTACTAAACGTTTCAGCAATTTTAGGCGCGCTGGCGAGAATGAAGACAAGCAGAGCGGCGAAGGTAAGCAAGACCAACCCTGCATTAATTCGACTGGAAACACGAACCTCCATAAGTAGTATTGTTGTCAGTATAACGATAACGGCGATTGCGATAGGAATTAAAGTCTGCGAATCAAGTGAAGCCCAATTTATCAAGTACGCGGCAATGCCCAGTGCGGCCGATGCCGCGGACGCTGATTTCGCAAGTAAGAAAAGCCAACCGGCTAGGAGACCGAAGAGGGGATGTAGGTAGCGATAACCGTACTCGTATGTTCCTCCACTGACCGGATGATTGGCGGCAAGCTGGGCTGAACTCATGGCGTTACAAAGCGCGACGAAGGCGGCGAGCAAAATAGAGATAATTATCAAAGACCCAGAGATGCTTGCGGCAAGTCCGATGCTGACATAAACGCCCGTGCCAACGATCGACCCCAGTCCCAGCAGGACCGCGTCAGAGGTCTTCAGTGTTCGACGAAGCTTTGGGTGCGAAGAGTTTTTGGTGTTTGTAGACATTTTTTAAAATTACTCAAAGAGCGGAGTTTCGTATGAGGCTTATTTGCGGACTTAGGGATCCCTTAATATGCGTCGAGATAACAAGCATTGCGAGCAATAAAATTGAGACTTCGTGCGTTGCTGAGAGCTTCACGCAAACATAAGTTGTTAGAAAAGGCTGCAATGACTCGGTGTGAAAACCAGGCACAAGGCAGCCGAGAGCGTTTGTAACTAGGAGTTAACTTGTCTCCAGTCGAAAAGCTCCGTTTCGAGTGTTGCCTCGCTAAAACGTTTGACCACAGCACTTTCTGCCAAAACAGCGTAGTTGCGCACTTCGGTAAGTCCATGCTCGAGGTCTACCCCAGGGAGGCTGTCGGCGACCTTAGATATTGCAGCAGCCATTCCCTTGGGAGATTGGAACCTATACTCCCGTTTCTTCGCTAAGGCTTTAGACAGAAGAGCGACAAGCGGTTGCGGAATGCTCTCGTCAAGTTCTCGAAGTACGGCAGGGCGGCCATCGAAATGGGCGCCAAGAATTTCCTTAAGGGTATATCCGAAGGGAGCTTTCCCCGTAAGCATGAAATGCAAGGTTCCGCCGAGAGAAAAAATATCGGACCGAGCATCAATGGCGCCTCCATCCAATTGTTCAGGGCTCATGTACTGCAGTGTACCCGAAGATCGACCTTCCTGTTCCTTACTAAAGGGCGCTGCTAAACCAAAGTCGCTAAGACCGATGTAACCGTTGGTACGCAACAAAATATTCGAAGGCTTCACATCACGATGCGCTATGCCTAAAGAGCTTGTTGCGTTCAAGGCGTTTGCAGTTTCGAGTGCGAGCTTCAAAGAAACAT
Organism: bacterium; assembly: GCA_003230795.1. Taxonomy (GTDB): domain Bacteria; phylum Bdellovibrionota_C; class UBA2361; order SZUA-149; family SZUA-149; genus SZUA-149. The sequence continues at coordinate 3,230 of QIGM01000093.1, read as the reverse complement.
CTAGTGGAAGTGTCCCGGCCGCCTTTACCCAGTCGAATACAGAACCGCTCGGTAAGTATTCCATTAACAAGTAAGGCAGTCCGCCGATGATATCCGCGTCGTATGCCTGCACAATCCACTCGTAATACTCTGAAAAGTTTGCGAGTGACTTGATTTCTCGTTCGAACAAGGCCCGACCTTTTTCGTCTTCAGCAATCTCCGGCTTAAGCACCTTCAACGCCTGTCTGCGGTCAAGAAACGGATTGTTTACGAGATAGACCACACCCATGCCGCCAGCGCCGAGCCGGTCAAGCACTTCGAACTTACCAAACTTCTTTCCAACTTCGGGAAGTTTAAGCTTGTTCATAACCTCCTCCTTTCAACCGTGTTGAGTTGAGTCATTGCATTTCACCTCCTCGTGACTGCGCGAGGAGGTGAAATGTAGATTAATTATTCGAATAAGCAGGGGAAAGAACAGATAAAGCCGACAAAACATATCAAGTTAAGGGGGTTGAGAGAAGTCGGGTAAAAAAGCGCTTGTTTTTAGGAGCTTAGATAAGAGGCCGAAGGCCGCATGAACGACCTAGGGTAGCACCTGCTTCACCCTTCCAACCTGGCCGTCTTCTAGACGGACCTTTATTCCATGCGGATGCCTAGGGGAGTTAGTGAGGATGTTCGCGACAACACCGCGGGTAAGCGTGCCGCATCGTTGATGCTTTTTGAGCACAATCTGTACTTCACCGCCGATTCTGATGTTTGCTCGCTGTTGTCCGCCCATCACGGTGGATTGAATAGCAGATTTTAAGTGAGCGCAAATAAAAAAGGCAATCTGAACTTGGAAAAATCTTGGAGGAAGTGAGTCGGGGTTAGCAATGAATTATTTGTACGGTTTATCCCTTGCGGGAGCAGAGGAGTATGGAAAACCTTTGAGGATGCCTGTTCGTCGAGCTGCTGCGAATGTAATTCACAAATGCTCGACGAACAGGCATCTCTCCAAATTTCTAAGGAGGAGATGAAAGTTCGTCGCAGGGCCGAGTGAAAAAAGGCCTAGCGCGGGGACATTTCAGCAAATCTCACTAAGTAGCGATTTTTCCACTTACGTCCGTACTCAATCCCTGGCATCTTCAGATCCATGAGAGACACGGAGATCACTCGAGGCACTGAGTCGACAACATCTTGTGCGAAGCGGGCTGCTTCAAAATGAGAACTGAAGCCATGGACCGCAATGAAGTTGACGTTTGAACCATTCGGACCACATTCACTTCTCCAAGGAGTGATCAAACAGTCTGATTCGTACTCGCAAAGACGTTGCGTAATTTCGACAGAAAACGACATTATCGTTGCGTCCTTTGTGCCGCTACCGTCTCCCTGAGACCTATTTGTCGTGCTGACATAGGCCGAGGAATCTTGGTAGGTATGTCCGAAGTCGTAAGGCTGATAGTCGTCTCCTTCGTCGGGTTCAGCACTGGTGAATAGCTCGTAGATATCAAAAGTCGGAGCTCTGTCTGGAAGCGTTATGAGTGGTTGAGAATTCAGCGTTAGAATCCAAAGTAAGCCATTATGCTGCAGCTTTTGTGGTAATTCACTAGCGTGCATGGTCTGCAGGATACAGGAAATTTCACTCCGATTGTTTGGAATTGATATCTGCCCTGCGTTGCCCATCTCTGAAACAATTCGAGAGAATATGCGTCTGGCTGTTTCTTCTTCGGTAACGGGAATGACGATGTGCGCCTCCGCGTCATCTAGTCCGGTTGTTGGGTGAAGAAATGTCCTAGGATCAAGCACATTCCGATAATTGGGTCGAATTTGTTCGTGGAAATACTGCATAAGCTCGTTTGCGTCGTGCTCAAGCATCTCAATCTCCTATATAAAACCTGCCCGTGAGGACATATGGGGTAAAGAACATTGCAGCGCAGACTATATCCTATCATGGGCTGGTTGTCAGTTTGAGTTAAGCGGAAGTAATCGTGAATAAATTGCGGGGACTAGCAGGTGAGGTAATTATCCGTGAAGCGAAGGCTGGAATCGAAGTTGCTTTACTTAATTTTGGCGTAGTTCTGATCGTTCGAATAAAAGAGCACATAGGGTTAGGCAGAACCGTATGTGCTCGGGTGAGTGAAATAGCGAACGTCATACCGATCGTTCTGCCTCCGTTAGCGTTGAAACCAATTCCTGATACTCCAAGGACGCAAGACTGGTCGCTGCAACAACTTCATTTTCTTCGACGCCTGGCCAATCCCAGAACTCCGATGCCGGTTTGTGATGCACCGTCTTGTCGCGGTCGTTGTAGAGCACGAACCAGTGTTCCGCCGAGCCGCTGTCGCATTTTGCGTTGGTCATCTGCGGGCTAACACGGAGGAAGTGTCCGTTGTCGCCAACATTTAGCCATCCATTGGTGTTCTGAGGGATCCAGTCAAGAAGTTGAACTGCCGGGGGAAAGAGTCGCCCAAGTGGCAGCGTGGTTATCTCACTTGCTTCCTCCTCTAGGTCAAAGGGGCATCGAAGAAGACCATCGATGTCGGGAGCAACAAGCTCTTTCGCCGTGTTTACCTTCGACCACATAAGGGCCGTGATATAACCATTGTCGACTGCCGGCGGAAATACGATTAGCCGTACATTTCCATCCGTGACAACTGCGTAGGAATCGTTGACCACTAGCATTACTATCTCCAGGCTTGAGGTAAAACGAGTTAGAAAACAAGAGCCTAACCCATGCTCTGCGCGAGCTATGCGGGCGCAGAGCAGGATTTAGTTGGTCTATTCTGGTTTGGGGTTGGAGAGAGCGGAAAGGGGAGATTAGCTGGAATTGGGGGTTAAAATCAAATTGGGGACTAAATGCTCCTCGTGCTGGACTTTCCCACGACCCCTTTCCCGTCAATTTGTGACTTCAAACACATCGTCTCTGTACGCGTTTCGGAAAATCTTCGGTTAGTTTTGGCTAAGCCTGTAATACTGCCTCGCAATGGACAGAGAAGCCTACGTGGCGCCTGAACGTTTCACCCGAAGGGGACAACAAGATAGTCATCACAAAAAACGCCCCCCTCTTTGTTATTTAAAAACTGGGGTTTTTCCATTCGACAGGCAAGAGATTGCCATAGATGCTAGAAACAAACGTAAAGAAACCTCAGCCAAAACTTTTGCACTAAGAACAGGCCTATCGGCTGTTTGCTTGTTCAATGTTCAATAACGCCTCTTTCGTTGGCAGGCCACCGCCGAAGCCAGTCAGTTTTCCGCTGGAACCGATCACTCGG
>QIGM01000425.1 GCA_003230795.1 bacterium | reverse complement strand
AGCTGGGCGACGTCAAGAGAATGAGCGTGCTCAAATACCATCGAGACGAGACCTACTCTTGCGCCATCTGGACCGAGTAGTCGAACACCGTCAATTTCTTTCAGTTTCGACTCCAAGACTCCTAGCAGAGCCGTTTCGTGACTCTCAATTGCCTCCTGACCAACAGAAAGGACAAAACGTATGCTCGCAGCAAGTCCAACAGCCCCAGCGATATTTGGAGTTCCTGCTTCGAACTTAAGCGGCACTTCGGCAAAATCTGTGCCTTCAGTACGAACTTCGCGAATCATGTCACCACCACCAAGAAACGGTGGCATCGCATCTAATAATTCTTCCTTTGCGTACAACACGCCGGTTCCAGTAGGACCATAAAGTTTGTGGCCAGAGAACACGAGGAAGTCCGGATCGAGTGCCTGCACATCCAGCGGAAAATGCGTCACAGACTGAGAAGCATCAATCAATACTTTCGCGCCATAGGAACGTGCTTCATCGCGCAGCTCTTCAATCGGAAGCCTGACGCCGAGAGCGTTTGAAAGATGTGTACAGGCGAGCAATTTCGTCCGCTCATTTAACGCAGCGCTAAACGCTGCTCGGTCGAGCGTACAATCTTCATTGAGCGTAACAAAGCGAATAACTGCGCCCGTTTCTTTCGCAATCATCTGCCATGGAACTATATTCGCATGGTGCTCTAGGATAGTGAGAACAATTTCATCACCCGGTTTGAGAAAATGCCGCCCCCAAGAATTCGCTACCAGGTTGATGCTCTGAGTAGCGCCAGGCGTAAACACTATTTCTCTTTCGCTGGGCGCATTGAGAAATTGCGCAACCGTCACTCGGGCTTCATCGTAAGCAGCGGTCGATTCTTCGCTTAAGCGATACACCCCGCGATGAATATTTGCGTAGGAATTTCTGTAGAAAGTCTCCATCGCCTCAAGCACAGTACTCGGCTTCTGGGCACTTGCGGCCGAGTCTAGGTAAACCACGTCGGAGCTGTGCAGCAATGGAAACTGCCGCTTTAAGCGAGCACCTAGTTCAAGCGGCAAAGTGGAGGCTGAGGCGTTCATGGGAGGAACGCTATAGATCTTGAAGATTTACGTCAAGTTTTGCACCCAAGTGCGAATCTGTAGCTAACTGTAATCATGAGGTTTTCTTGCATCCGCTCGACGATCGTCACTATGTCTTTAGGATTTTAGGGATTTGTCGATTAATTAAGTGTGGTTAACCGAATTCTCAAGCGCCTTTAAAGCGCTCCGCGAATCCAGTTCTCGGCCACATCGACGTATATTCTTAAGTGGAGTCGTAAAAGTTGCAAACTCAGGAGCCAAATAGCTCAAAGATCGAGGTCGAATTTCTTCCGACCAACTCTTCTCCAAGCTTGCTTGGCTGGTTCCTCGGCTCACTCAGTGCGCTGCTATTTCTCTCTATTTTCTATGTCGGCGATATCATCAGCACCGGCTACTTTCATATCTTAAATTATCGAGACTTCGCCAAGGCGATAGAGACTAGCGATCGCCCTGACTTAGCGATTAAAAGCGATCTACTCACCGCTTTCCCAAGCGATCAAGCGAACACTATTCGACGAGTAAGTAACATTTTCACACTCATTCACAACGGCGATAGCGAAAGAGCGGAGCAAATACTGCTCAAAGAGTATGTTCCAGAAGTGCCAAGCAAATACCGCCTGGCGGCAGTACTCTCTTGGATTACCGAGAATTCAATAAAGACAGCCTCGCATAAGCGGGAAAAGAACCTCGCCGAGCAACGACGAAAGGACTTTGAAAGAGCCTTCAGTGAAGTCTCCAGGGAACGCCTACAAACTGCTCTCGATCGCAGTTCAGATATTTTCCCTCATATCATTGGCTTCGATAAATCTATCGGCGACAACATCTTCGGCTTCTTTGTTCCAATCGAAGGAGAAGAAAATCTTAGTGTCGCATTAGTTGCTTTTTATCAAGAGAATATCGCAACTCGAGATGAGGAGGGGAAACTTCTCAAACAGAGCACCGCCCGACGCAGCGACCTTTTGCGTATGGCGAAAGAGAAAACAAAAACTCTGATGACAAGACTCGCACTTCCCCAGTTCGACGAGCGCACGAAAGGCGTTTACCGAGAAGCCTCGCTGCACTCAAGTAAGGTCGGAGTGGAACTACCGCAACTGCAAAGCTCTGATACTTAGCAGCACGCCGCAGTCTAGAAGCCAGCTCAAGAACCGGGCGAATGTTTTTCGGAAGAATTGTCGATACACTAGAGGATGATTGCAAAAAGCCTTTATACTCCGGTTTGCTTAGATGGCCCCCAAGTCAAGGGGCAATTGCACGCTCACACAACGCTTTCAGACGGAGACTTTAGTCCCGCGGAATTAGTTACGCGATACGAAGAGGCAGGCTACGATTTTTTGTTCCTGACAGATCATAATCTCTGGCGTGATCATAGTTCCCTGAGCACTGATAAAATTTGCGTTATTGGCGGGAATGAATTGGGGGCATCTTCCCGCGAACATGTCCTCGCTCTTGGCTTTGACTCAGGTGAAATAGATGGAAAACAAGATACGCAATCCTTGATCGATGCGGTGGGCGAGAACGGAGGTGTATCATGTCTCAATCACCCGCATTGGAGCGCAATGCCAATTTCTCGTATTCACGAGCTACAGAACTATCAACTTATTGAGATTCACAACACGCTTGCGTTTCGTAATGGTGCCAGTGAAGGCAACAGCTTGATTTGGGATGATCTCTTGCGAGCGGGACGAAAAGTTTGGGGTGTTGCCACTGATGACATTCACCATGAATACGATCTTTTTGGCGGATGGGTTCAACTCTGGTGCGACAGCAATGAACCGGATTGTGTCGTCGATGCTCTTCGCACGGGACGATTCTATTCCACAGAGGGGCCACGATTCGAATCAATCGAGGTGAGCGAGAACGCAATTCTAGTAAAGACCTCTCCCGTAGAGAGTATTTGTTTTGTCTATGAGAGAGGTAACCATGCACACCGCGTTCAGGAAGATGAAGATGGTAATCGTAAGCTACTTAAGGGAGCAAGATTCGACCGCTCCCCAGAGCTCTACGTACGCTGCCAAATTCGCGATACATCGGGCAAAAGAGCGTGGAGTAATCCAATATTTGTCTCCTAGTTTCCACTCTCCGAATGTGAAAGGAAGGCACATATCTGCTCAATCTGAAGCGATTTTCGATGCTTCCTCGAAAAAGCAAGTAAATTCAGTCGTATCCCTTGGCGTCTAGATGAGATTTTGAGCATCCAGGGCCAATTTTACTCATCGAAACCTCTAGTGACCCAAGTCTTAAAACCCACTAGGTGAAGAAAATTGTCCGCGCCATTACTTTCCATCGGTATTTATTGCTCAGCTCAGGACGAGCATGTCGAAATCGTAAGAAGCTTGCAAAGTGCGTTACTTCAAAAGATTGAAGTTGAATTTGAGGTACTAGTGTTTGCTCATGATTCGCTCTCGCAGCAATCGTTGGACTATCTTCTATCAGTACAGGATCCAAAACTAAAACTTCTTCGCGGCTCCGCGATGCGTGCAGAAGCATACAACGAAATCGTTCAGACTGCCGTAAGCAGGTTTGTGATGTGGCTCAACTCCAATGATATCCTTACCATTAACGCGTGTCAGTCCCAGCTCCGCTTTCTCGTGATCAATCCAGAAACTGATATCATCTATGGCGATAGGCAGCTGTATGGTGAGGATAAGGAGCTTTTAGAATTCGTTCCGCAGTCAGCCTACGCGCCGCGACAATTACTCTACGACTTTATCACCGAGAGAATTCGCGTTACCAGTGGCCTATTGATGAAGAAGACTATTTGGGAGCATATTGGCATGTTCCGCAAAGATGTCGGTGAGGCATTTCAGCTTGAAGCTTTCGTGCGGGCTGAGAAAGCGGGCGTGCGTTTCGCTTACAATGATACGATTGTCTGCTTTTCTCAGGACAGAACTATCGATGAAGAAATGTGCAAAGCTCGTTGTAGAGTTCTTGACCGTTTGGTTGAGTCGAATCCGATAGAAGATCTTTTCCCAATGCTTTCTTGGGAGGATACTCCGATGATGAGCTTGCAGCATGCTTTGCTCGCTCTTTCACTAATCTATCTAAAAGGCTTCCAGTTTGAGCAAACACGAGATTTACTCAATAAGTGTAATGAACTTGGTGAGCAAACTGAAACCAAAATGATTGAAGCTTTACTGCATAAGGCGCAAGGGCGTCATGCAGAGGCAGCCAACCTACTTCTCGAATGTCTAGTCGAGAAAAAAGAAAACTCTCTATCGGCTTTAATGGAACTAGCCACGTTTGAGGCAGCGCCGACTATGGAGCTAAGGAATTAGATGCAAGAAATAAGCTCTGCCGCATCACAAGCTCCCGCAGTTGGTTCCTACAACACGGCACTGAAGAAAGACTATCAACTAAGTCCCAAAGTCATCGTGCTCACTGGCCACCCCTGTGCTGGAAAGAGTACGGTTAGTAAGAATCTAGTCGAGAATTGCGGCTACACCTTGATTGCACTGGATGCGATTAATATTCAAATTAAAGAGAAGCTAAACATCGGTGCAGAGGAGCTTGAGAATCCTGCTGTCCAAGCGGAATATATTTCTGCGCTGAGCACTGCTTTTCAGAAAAATCGTTACACCAATATTGTGACAGAAGGTACGAAATATCTCTTTCCGCACGTTTTAGCAGCAGTCACCACAGCAATCGAACAGATCTACGGTGATTACACGATCGTGGAAAGATTCCTTCTCGACACTGATGTCTCCATTCGTAAAACCCGTGCTACAGCGCGACAGCTGAAGTTTACGGAAGAGCTTCTTACCGAAGCAGTGAATGGAGGAAGTCCTGCAAAGATCGCTCATGCACAAGAACAGGCCGCTCGCGGATTTGAAAAGTATTCTGGCGTGGTGCCGCAAGAGCTAAAACTCGTTGAGAATGCGGATGATATATATGCCTGGGCAGAGTCGAACAAACTATCGATACACCCCAGTGCTCCCGAGCAACACAAGTCCCTCATCGCAGACATTGCAAACTCACAAGCGTTTAATCCTTTCTATCAGAGCATAGAAGTAGATGGGGAATTAGTACTGCGTGGATTCACACACACATATCGAGGATTTGAGAATCTTTCGAAGCTCGGCATCGATTGGGTAGATAAAAAAGTATGCGAGGTCGGCAGTAACCACGGTTACTATATGTTTCGCATTGAAGAACAGGGAGGTAGCTGCACAGGGTATGATATTTGTCCCGGCGCCATCTACGTATCCAATCGAGTCGCGAGTGAACGAAACTCAGTTTCCACGTTTGCGGTGCGTGATTGTTGTGAGCAGCGATTTGATCAAGACTTCGATGTTATTCTTGCCTTCAGTGTGATGCACCGTGTAAGCGACTTCCACGCAGCTCTAGAGAACATTTTGAACGCCTGCAAAGAAGTAGTCTTCGAGGTAAACCTTCCTGAGATTGATCCCATACTCGAGGCGGGAGGGAAGAAAGGTTTTGCTCTGGTTAATCGTCTTAGCTCACGAGATGGCGGGGCGTTTGGAGCTAGAGACATTCTCCATTTGAAGCGACGTTAAGCTCGCAGTCTAGAAGCCAGCTCAGGAACTCCCTCAGCAGCAGACGCCTGAATCCAGT
>QIGM01000529.1 GCA_003230795.1 bacterium | reverse complement strand
AAAAGCAGAGACCAGCAGCTAAAGCGAAAACCGCTCCTGCCAAAAAAGAAGTTTATAGACACGAAATCCGATTCCCCACTGATAGAACTGAGATTCATGATCTCACTCCCCGTCTTAAGGGTCCTTTTATCGATAAAGGAGAAGAATCCATTATCACTAGCAAGTATCGCTGGGATAAGAGTAAGTCCGGCTCCTGCGGAGTCCCGACTAAGCGAGCAGATGTCATTAATAAGTCCAATGCAATTAAAGAAGTACTTTTTAGGTTTGGTGGTTCTCATCAAGCCTACGACTCTCTTGTTGAGAATTTCTGTGCCGCAGAATGCTCGCCGGAATCTCAAGACCCTCGCCTCATCGGGCTTGCCGTTGAGTCTGCACGAGGAGGAGTCTTCTCCATTGACCAAGATGAAACCTCTTGTGCTTATCAGCTCACCAAGGAGAGCTCGAGCTCTTGGAAGAAGCTAGAAGTAAGCAAAATCGTTTGCGGTTGCTTCAATCAGTAGATACCCTCTTCTCATTAGTCATAGACCCATCTCAGTATAGAATTCACTAGTTCGCGTGAATTCTCTTAGGCCCGGCTGGGTCTCGATAAGGATGGACACCACCAGTACCCAAGATTTATGGAAGCTGGAAAGCTCAGCATTACTAAGGGTAACAACATACTACGACTTCGCTTCTCTCACCCAAAAGCGAACTCCCTGCCCTTGGATCTTCTCGTAGCTCTCAGAGACGCTATTCGAGATGCCGCCGTTGATGACGAGATACGAGTAATCTCCCTAGCAAGTGAAGGCGATGGAGCGTTCTGCGCCGGAGCATCCTTTGAAGAGTTTGAACGGCTTTCGACTGAGACTGAGGCGACTGCGTTTTTTCAAGGCTTCGCAGACGTCATTCTCGCAATGCGTGATACCCCGAAGTTCATCGTTGCTCGAGTCCAAGGTAAGGTCGTTGGAGGTGGTCTGGGGCTGATCGCAGCTGCAGATTACGCCCAAGCCAGTAACGTTGCTGCTGTTCGACTGAGCGAGTACTCGCTAGATATTGGGCCATTCACAATCGCACCAGCGCTTGAAAGAAAGATTGGTTTGGCCGCCTACTCAGCAATGACGATCGATACCTCATGGCGTACTGCTGCCTGGGCTAAGGACAATGGACTGTTCTCTGACGTGTTTGAATCAGGAGAACTGCTCGATCAAGGACACGAGAGTCTTCTCTCTGAGCTTTCTGCACGCTCTCCAAACGCTACGACCGAGCTAAAAGCAATGTTCTGGGAAGGCACAAGTACCTGGCCTACGCTCTTGGCTGAACGCGCGAAGACTGTTGCAAAACTGCTGATCGAGAAAAAGAAGATGGGTAGTTAGAAGTTGTCGTCGCTCAGGTCATACGCAAAGCAATTCCGGGGGTGACGAAGAGTAAGCGTTCACAACACGGCAAAAGCGATCAGCTTTTGTCAATTCGAACTGGCAAGGCACGGCTCTTTAATCGGCCCAAAGTAATGGAATTATTTACACCCCGAACGCTTACTAGAAGTTTATGTTTCCGCGAGGGGTCTTGCTCCAACTCCCGGTATTCTGCTTCTTGCCGCGCGCGTAGCGATGTCCTTCGCTTCGGCCAAGAGGGCTTACGCCCTTATCGAAACCAGGCCGACCAAATAAATGAGCAGGACCTTGCTTCTGAGGCATTCCCGAGCCACCCATGCCGCTGCCCGAGGATTTGGATTTATGATACGCACTCATAGTCGCCTGTTTATAGTCAGCCGCCGGATCGTACGTTCCTAAGCGACCACGATTTCCACCGCGGCCATTACCCAAGCTACGACGAGCTAGACTGTGGCCAGCGAAGCGTTTTCCTGTACGCCCAGCCGATCCTCCAGATGACCAACCAAGCTTTCGCGCACCAGCCATCATCATGCCTTTTCCGCTATGGATGGCTCCATTCCCAGCGACATCAACGCCAGCACTCACGAATATTTCAATTAGGCTGCTAAATCCCATGTTCGGTTTCTACCTAGGGTCACTGATTCAAAAGTTGAATAAACGTCGTCTATTACATGTTATGAGCCATGGAACGGACATCGTGCGAGATAAAGATAATAGCAATCGCCGAAATAAACCTGTTCGAGTAGTCTGGAAAATAATCAATATTTCTAGCATAGTAACCACCTAGAATTACCCGCTTGTTGAAAAACTAGGTGGCAAAACAAAACAGCGTGCAGTTGATAGGGCTTGTGTTCCTATCCACATTTTGAGATTTAATTCGGGAATACGCTATTTATACAAGTTTTTAGTCAATTTATTCGATCCCTAGGGACAAGCCTCTAATGTCAGAAACCTTTCTCGTAATCGTTGAGTCACCAACTAAAGCCAAGACAATCTCTAAGTTCCTCGGCAAGCAGTATATTGTGAAGGCCTCAAATGGCCACATTAGAGATCTCCCAAACAGCGCCTCCGAAATTCCGGCTAAGTATAAGAAAGAGGAATGGGCCAAGCTTGGCGTAAACGTCGATTCAGCTTTCGAACCGCTCTACATCATTCCAAAAGAGAAGAAGGACAATTTAAAGGATCTTAAAGAAGCGCTTAAGAAGTCTCAGACACTGCTCCTCGCGACTGATGAAGATCGCGAAGGAGAATCTATTTCCTGGCATTTACTGGAAGCCTTGAAACCGAAAGTTCCTGTCAAGCGATTGGTCTTTCACGAAATCACGAAAGAAGCGATTCAAAAAGCACTCGATACAACAAGAGATGTCGATACTGCTCTAGTCAAAGCGCAAGAAACTCGTCGAATCGTCGACCGCCTTTTCGGATACGAAGTCAGCCCCCTACTTTGGAAGAAAATGGCTCCGCGTCTAAGTGCCGGAAGAGTTCAGAGCGTTGCGGTACGTCTGCTTGTAGAGCGAGAGAGAGAACGCATCAAGTTCATTCGCGCGAGCTATTGGAGCGTGAAGGCCTCTTTCGCACAAGATTTCGCAAAGAAAGTAGGCCTGTTTGATGCGGAGCTGACCCACGTCGGCGAACAAAGAGTCGCGACTGGTAAGGACTTTGACCCTGATAACGGAAAACTTAAGTCAGATGGTAAGGTCGCTGCGCTCTCGCAAAAAGAGGCCGAAGCACTAAAGACTCGAGTCGCCGAAGCTACGCCCTCGGTCTCTTCGGTAGAGGAAAAGCCTTTTACCTCCAAGCCACCTGCTCCCTTTGTGACAAGCTCCTTACAGCAAGAATCTAACCGTAAGCTTCGTTACTCTGCGCAACGCACAATGCGCATCGCCCAGCAGCTCTACGAAAATGGTTTCATTACTTATATGAGAACGGACTCGACCACACTCTCGAGTCAGGCTCTAGATGCAGCTCGGGATTATATTTCCAAAGAATATGGAAAAGATTTTCTTCCAGATTCACCACGTCAGTACAAGACAAAGGTGAAAAACGCTCAGGAAGCTCACGAAGCCATTCGCCCAGCAGGTGAGTCTTTTACTCCGATGGAGAAAGTAAAAGCGCAACTGGGGGATGAATGCCATCGCCTCTACGAACTTATTTGGAAGCGAACCGTCGCAAGCCAGATGATGGACGCAAAGGGAACGCATATCTCCGTCCATGTCACGGCTGCAGATGCAAAGTTTCGTGCCTCAGGAAAAACGATTGAATTTCCAGGTTACCTACGCGCCTATGTTGAAGGCTCCGATGATCCAGAAGCAGAGCTCGCAGACCAAGAGAAGCTTCTGCCAAAGCTTGCAGTCGATGATAAGCTTGAAGCTGGCGATGTCGATGCCGTCGAACACACGACCCAACCTCCTGCAAGGTATACTGAAGGTAGTTTGATTCGTGAACTCGAGAAACGAGGCATCGGACGCCCAAGTACCTGGGCCTCAATCGTGCAACTCGTGCTCAACCGGGCATACGCCTTCAAAAAGGGAACTGCTCTTGTTCCTACCTTCACAGCGATAGCCGTAGTTGGCCTACTGGAGAAGCACTTTACCTCGCTATGTAGCTACGAATTTACCGCAAATCTTGAAGATGACCTGGATGCTATCTCACGAGGAGAGGCAGAGAATCTTAGCTATCTCAAGAAATTCTACTTTGGGAACGGACATCCCGGTTTGAAGACACTTGTGAAAATGGGTGAAGAGACTATCGACCCGCGAGAGGTTTGTGGTCTTCCAATCGGTAAAGACGACAAGGACCGCGTAGTAGAGGTTAGAATTGGTCGCTACGGCCCCTTTCTCACGAACGGAGAACAACGGGCGAGTGTTCCAGAGCAGCAGTTGCCAGACGAACTCACTGTTCCTTTCGCCTCAGAGCTTCTCGAACAAGCCTCGCGTGAGCCAGAGTCGCTTGGATTGCATCCCGAAACGGGAGAGCCTGTCTATCTTAAAGCCGGCCCTTACGGCCCTTACGTCCAGTTGGGTGGTTTTGCAAAGCCCGAGGATGACAAGGAAGCCGTAGAGGCAGCAGCCGAGGCAGCCGCGACGGGTAAGAAGAAGCCAAAGAAGAAAAAAGATAAGCCGAAGATGGCTTCCCTACTAACCAACATCACACCCGAGCAGGTTGACTTGGATTATGCGGTGAAACTGCTTGCACTGCCTCGTAATCTTGGAAACTACGCTGAACTCGAAGACGATGTTGTTGCTACAAACGGAAGATTCGGTCCGTACATTAAGTGTGGCAAGGAAACCCGTTCAATTAATCTCGAAACGCTTTCTCCGCTTGATATCACCCTGGAGCAAGCAATCGAGTTATTGAAACAGCCTAAAACTCGTGGGCGACAAGCTGCCGCGAAGCCGAAAGAACTCAAAGAGCTGGGCAAACATCCCGTTTCTGATGCAGAGGTAAAAATCCTCGATGGCCGATACGGTCCCTATGTCAGCGACGGCGAGCTGAACGCTTCGCTTCCAAAAGGGGTGGCTGTAGAGGAAGTGACCATGGACCAGGCGGTTGAGCTTCTTGAGGCGAGAGCCAACGCCGTACCACGAAAACGTGGTGCAAAGAAAAAGAAGAAGGCTAAATCCAAAGCGAAGACGGCAGCGAAGGCTAAAACTAAAACCGCAGCTAAAGCCAAGAAATAACAGTGCGCTCTGACATCGAGTTTATCTTATTCGATATTGGCAAGGTGCTGGTAAACTTTAGCTTTGAGCATTTTCGGCTTTTCCTTAAAGACCAGGGCGCTCGCCTAGAAACAACACAAGATTTCATCGACCAGACCCGTCTCCACGACTACGAAACCGGCGTAGCTTCGAGTCAGGAGTTCGTCGCTCGCATTCAGTCGCTACTGGCGCGCCCTGTAGCCTATGATGATATTGCGAGTCGCTGGCAGGAGATATTCCAACCTGAGGATAAGATGATCGAGCTCGCACGAAAGCTAGCGCAGGAGTACCAAGTCGCACTCCTGAGTAATACAAGCGAACTGCACTGGTCGTATTTGTGTCGCGAATACCAACTCGATAAAATCGGCTTAGGTACGGTTACTTCTTTTGAAGCCGGAGCAATGAAGCCAGCAAATAGGATCTTCGATCACGCTGAAAAGAAATTTGGACTAAATCCAAACAGAACGCTCTTTATATTTGCCTGAAAACATTGCCGGCGCTCGTTCACGTGGCTGGCACGGCATCGTGCATAAAAATTTCTCGCAAACACTACAAGAACTGGAAAGACATAAGATTGCCATCCCGTAGGGAGAATAAGATCTGACTTTTTACGCCTTCCCCCACGGCACCGTGCAAGTCTGTTCGATCATAGTGAGAAACTCTGTCACTTCAGCTTCTTCATCAACTTCGGCATGC
>QIGM01000023.1 GCA_003230795.1 bacterium | reverse complement strand
GAACTGTCCCCCCTCTGTCCTAAGAGAGCAATTTACCTTCGTGCTCCAATAACTCGTCTTCTTCCTTTTCCTCTTCCTCTTTAGTGTCCTCTGGAACACTTCGAGAAACGATTTCAATTTCAGGCTCGTCGTCAATAATGATTTCCTCTTCTTCCGCACGGAAATCACTGGGAAGCCCAAACAGGAGTGGAGGATCGGCAAGCTGAATGCCGTGAGATTTCAACTTCACCCAAAGATCATGCATTTGATCTTTGAGCTCTTGGTCCATGATCGATTCGATGTTCGGAAGCCGAAGTAACTGATCAAGAGCGATAACCGAGTGCATATGCGCGCCCTCAGCATTAATCACCTTAGTCTCGATATCGAGTAAAAATGACTTAACTTCTTCTTTGCTCAAGCTCTTTACTTCTTCGGCTGATTCTTGACTCATGAACACTCTCCAAATCTAAACGTGTAAGACTCAAATCCTAGACCGCAGTTACGCGCTTTGCAACGATTCTACGCCTCTTGAGTTCAGTAAGTAGGATTCCCTCTCCGAGACCAGCGATTCAAGGGTATTAGCGCAAGGAATACGGTAATTGTGATATATTTACTACGGAACTGATTCGAGCGACAACCTCCTGAAATTACTACTCGCTAACGGACTACTTTTTAAGACCGAATACACTATCGAGGTTCATACTAGTCTCCGGCTCCTCACCTTCTTCCGTTCGCTCTGCCCCTTTCGCAGGTGAATCAGTTTGCTGTGCACCACACACACCTCGAGTCATCTCGAATACGATCTGCGGCACATCTTCCAACTCCGCAACGCTCAGCAAATCGCTTGTTCTCAGCGCATGAAGCACTTGGGCAAGAAGCTTCTGCGCGAGTTCCAGTTTCTCGTCTTTTACAGCCGGCTCGGGTTTCTTAGTTGGAGCCGCTTTAGGCGTAGACTCCTCCACCTCGAACTCTACTTCAAACTCGGATTCCCCGAACTCCGATTCTCTCTGGCCGGGCAAGGAGCTGCCAAAGGAAAAATACGCTGATAAGGCACTACGGAAATCACCTTCCGTAAGAGGCCATGAAAGCAAACCCTGCAAGCCGACTTCTCTGGCGCGCTTCGAATATCCATCGCGAAGCTCTTGAGCAACGATCAGCATGGGGATTTGGGCGAATTCTTCACGCGATTGCAATTCTTCGCAAAGTCGAAATCCGGCATCCTCTACATCGCCCAATTTCAAACTACAGATCAACACGCTTGGTATAGATTGAATGAGAATACCTTTCGCCGAAACCGCATCTTTCGCAACGACGACCTTCGCCTGGATCTCACCCAGAACCTGCTCACAAAGCTCCGTTATTTCTTTAGATTCTTCTATTACTAGAACAAAGTTCTGCAATGGATCACTCGCCTCAATGGTAGCGTCTAAACCTACTCCCCGCCCTTAGGGACTGTTGAAAAACAGTCCCCCTTAGTAATCAAGCGGAATGATCTCTATCGCCTGACGATATCGACTTGAGGAATCATAGGGATCAATTAGGAGTGGCTCGGTGGTAATGACGGATTTTGTGAGAACTCGACGCGGTTCTATGCCATATTTCACGAACAAAAGTGCTATTTCTTCTGCTCTCTTGTTTGTTAAATGATTGGCGTAGCTCGAGTTCGGATCGCGTGAGGTGTTATAGGCGGCAACAAGGATTCTAGACCAGGGCATACGACGGCGAGTGAGATAGGCAATTTCTCTGACTAGCACTTTAGATTCCGGCTTTAGCTTGCTGGCATCGCTCTCAAAGAACCAATCTGCAGGGTAGATATCTCTATTCGGATGTAGCTCAAGTCGACGAGTGTAATGTTCTGAAAGAACTTCTTGAACCCAGGCCACCTGTCGGAGATGTGTTTGCTCATCCTGGCGCCTTAGTTGGTCTTCCTCTAGGAGATCAATTCCTAGACCACTAAACATTCCGAACAAGGCACCAAAACCCGAGCCGACTAGGATACCAGGACCGGTCCCGGCTGAAAGCTGTGCTCCAATAGCCGCACCCGCTCCAGCTCCAGTCGCCACTCCCTTCCATGTGCCTACTGCCTGTTTATCAGGGCCAGGTATCGGGTCTGCAGAAAAAGGACTACAGGCTGACACGGTCAAGGATAGTAAAATTACTATGAGGACAAAACTACGTTTCATTTTATCTCAAGTCTCTCGATACGAGGAATAAGCGCTGACTCTCAACTAGTCCATCGAAGTATAGCCTACTCCCGAGGAAGTGTCTCAAGAAATGAAAGGCTCCCGTTGATCGAAACTACTTTAGCGTGAGCTTCCCGGCAATCTTTGGCGCTGTATCAAAATCAAGGCGATATACGTCAAATTCGCCTTTAAAGGCCTCTGCAATCTCCTCTGCAGAGACTCTGCCGACAATCACAACGACTAGCTCCTCGGGGTGCACCCAGCGCTGCCCGGCGTCTTTTACTGCAGACGGAGTTACGCCGCGAATATTCTCCAGATAATCTTGATCGTAGGTGTCCGGATAACCCAAAAGCTCCAACATCGCCGTTCGGTCAGCGATGTAGCTTGGATCTGCAAAGCGAAAAACAAAACTTTTCGTTACCGCCGATTTGGCTGCCTTGAATCGAGTCTCATCAGGCAACTCGTCAATACTTTCTTTCGTCAACTCCAGCGTGCGATCGATTGCCTTCGGTGCCTCGGAAACACGAGTTCCCATGCCGACCATGAACTGCCCCTCAACTGCGCCCGGCCAAAGACCGCCGTAGACTGAGTAGGCAAGCCCAAGCTTGGAACGAATCTCGCGAAAAAGAGTACTACCGAATCCGCTGTGGCCGAACATATGATTGTAGATCTTAATCGGGTAGATATCTGGACTATGACGAGACGGTCCGCGATGACCTAATCGAATAGTCGCCTGATCGTAGTCGCGCTCCAAAACGTAAATCCCTGGAACTATCGCATGAGAGACACTAGGAAGAGACGGTCGCTTGAATGTTCCGGGGGACCAGTCTGCAAACTTGGCATTGATGGCCGTTTCAACTTGCTCACGGCTCAGTGAGCCAGAAAGCGTAAGGTAGGCACCATCTGGACGAACAAACCGACTATGAAACTCCCGCATATTCGTTCGAGTAATCTTACTCAGTGATTCCTTCGAGATAGCTTTCGTGAAGGCACTGTCTTCTCCGAAAAGAAGCATACCAAAGGCCATACTAGCCATGGTGCCAGGATTGTCTCGACGACGCAGAATTCCATCCGCTGCCAAACGCTTCCAGAGAGCGAGTCGATCCTGACTAAAGGCCGGACGTCGAACCACATCAGTAAAGAGAGAGAACACCTCATCAAAGTCCTCTTCGAGAGAGAAAAATGAGGCCGTTCCGTACTCATCGCCAAAACCAGACTCAATCGACGCCGCTAAATCATCCAAGCGCTTATCGAGATCGTCGGGTTTAATTCCCTTGATTGAACCTCCCCGGATCTGCTTTCCGGTGGCCTGCGCTAGACCTGCTATACCGGTCGGATCAGTAAGGTCACCGCCCGGAAAGTAAAGCGTCCCCCGAATCTGAGGAATCTCGTCATTGTGGTAATAAATAACATTCATTCCATTAGCGAGCTTCCATCTCTCCGGCTTTGGAATTTCAAACTCCACGTCACCGTTTCCAAGCCCGTAAGGAGAGTTAGGAATGGTAGAGCACGCAACCACGGAGATAAGCACAACAAGTGCAAGTAATGTTCGAAGGACTGACCGCATTATTCTTTCTCGCTCTCTTTTGCTTCTGGTCGCTCAAGCCGAACAACCGTACGATTATCAACATGGAAATAAGTCTTCGCTAGTCGCTGCACGTCTTCAACGGTAGTAGCAAGTATCGCGTCATACATTTCAAACATCACATTCCAATCGCCCCAAAGTAACTCAGAATGTGCCAGCGTCCGCGCTAAGCCAGAATTTGATGACATACTATTCAGTAAGTCGACTCGAACTCGCTTCTTTGCTGCATCAAGATCCTTTTGACTTACTGGCTCACGCTTCAAACGATCTAGGATTTTCTGAACTTCAATCACAAGCGTATCGTTTGATACTCCGGCACTGGGAGAACCCCAAACATAGAAAAGTGATGGGAACAGCTCACCAGGAGCTTCCGAGGTAGCAATGCTTGTCGCGAGCTTCTTTTGCTGCACCAGCTCCCGACGGAGAATCGAAGAACGTCCTTCACTGAGGAGCGAGTGAACAACTGCAAACTGTAGATCATCCTTATTCGGATAGACTGGCTTGTGATAAGCCATTGCCAGCTTGGGTTTTGCATCAAATCGAACAACCGCAGTCCGCTCTCCTTCTTGCTTCTCCTCTCGAGTTCGAACGCTTGGAAGTGGACCTTTAACTGCTGGAACCCTGCCGAAATACTTCTCCAACATTGGCTTCGCAACGGCAGCATCGATATCACCAACCAATCCGATCACCATATTATCCGGCCGGTAGTAAGTGTCGTAGAATCTTTTAATATCCTCAGTGCGAAGCTGCGCAACATCCGAGGGCCAACCAATAACCGGAAGCCGGTTCGGATGGCTTCTGAAAGCAGTCGAAAGCAGAGTCTCGTACATCTTTCCCGCTGGGTTATCATCTGTTCGCATACGTCGCTCTTCACGAACAACATCTCGCTCTTTGTAGAATTGCCGAAAGACTGGATTGAGCAAACGGTCTGACTCCATCCAACACCAAAGCTCAAAGGCAGAAGTGGGAAGACTTACCGTATAGTAGGTGTAGTCCTTTCCGGTCGCGGCATTAAGCCCCACCGAACCTCGCTTCTGATAGATCAGAGAAAACTCATTATTTACCCAAAGCTTCTCAAGCTCAGCTTTGAGTTCCGCAAGTCGCGAGGAAAGTGCCTCTGATTTGCCGTCCACCTCAATGAGCTTCGTTACTAGCTCCTCATATTCTTCAAGAAGCTCTTTTTCTTCCCCGTAGTCTTTGGTGCCGATCGTGTTCGAACCTTTAAAGGCCATGTGCTCGAGTAAGTGAGAAACTCCTGTCTCGCCTGGCACTTCGTTCACACCACCCACCTTTACCCAAAGATGCCCGGTAAATACGGGAGCCTGCTCTCGTCGGAAAATCACAACCCTCAGACCATTCTCTAAGGTGAAACGCTCAACACCCTCCGCGAGACTACTAAGAATCTCTCTGGCGCTAAGCTTTTTGATACTGGAGGAAGTGGTCTGCTCAGCTAGCACGGGTTGTGCGAGCAGGATAAGCGCCAGAAAAAGGATACGTAGATACTTAGGCATAGGCCTCATACTGTTTGATACTGGTAAGACAAATCAAGGGAGGTGAAACACCGCACTAGACTAATAGACTATTGAATATCCTGCCATGCTAATGTGTCTCAATTCCGATGCAAAGCAAGAATGACTAACTTCATATGTATTTACGTAAGAACTCAGCCTTGGTACACTCCCAGAGTCGCACACGCTAAGAAATAAACGGAAAACCTATTCCGGCCTAGGACTCTGAATGAAGACAAAATCTCTCCTCATAATCGCCAAGTTAGTGTTTGTAATGCTCGTAGTCAGCGGTAGCAACCTTCAGGGTTGCGATGAGAATATCAACCTTGACCCAACCTCCCGCACTACCTCATCAAGCTCTACCTCGACATCCTCAACTTCCTCTTCTTCGAC
>QIGM01000467.1 GCA_003230795.1 bacterium | reverse complement strand
CGAATAATATTTTCTGAGTTACCGCTGGTTGTGAATCCTATGATTGCATCACGAGGCTCTGCGAGAGTTTCAACTTGCCGACTGAAGATAGTGTCGAAGTCATAATCATTCGCCCAGCAAGTCATCGTCCCGGAGTCAATTAGGTGTTGAGCTCGGATGCCTGGTCGTTCACGAAGGTAACGTGCCACCAGTTCTTCAGCGAGGTGCATCGCATCACAAGCTGAGCCCCCATTACCAAAGGTGTAGATCCTTCCACCCTGTTTAGCGACCGCTATCAGTTGATCCGCTAACTTAAGGATCTCTTCCTGCTGAGCGGCGAGGGAACTCGCAACATCGCCCGCTTCACGGGCGTATGATTCGATAAACGAGAGCGCTCGGCTAGGATTCAAGGTCTGCTCACTACGCCGCTTTCTTTAGTTGTTCGTTAATGACGCGATCGACTTCTTCAATCAGACAGCCGATTGAGTAAGCCCAGACGTATTGTCCTGAGCGTGGTCCTGTCATCACTTCCGCAATACCTTCCTTGTCATCGACTCGATGCTTGAGGAAGAGTTGCTTACCGTCAGTGATAAGGATCATATCCTTGGGGTGTTGGTAGAGCTTTGGTAGACGCTTACGGAGGTAGGCAATACCACGTCGAAAACGGTTTACCGGTAGACCTTCGCGCTTCATACGAAACAACCAACAAAGTAGTACTACGTCAGCGTAGCTATACTTTACTCGTCCGCGATGACGCGTGCGTCCTGTCGCAGGCACCAGCTCTGTGCGTGCGTAATAGTTGAGTAAGGCTAAACCAATCTTTTCCGTGTCACCCGTAAGGGTGCGGAGAACTGATTGGACTTCTTTCGCCGAGAACTCGCGTTCAATCGGTCTTACGTTATCGTACTCGTTCTCAGCCATTAGGAGATAGCCCTGGGTGAAGATTGCTTAGTAGCTAGAAGCAAGTAGTACTAGAAATTCGTCAACAAATTTACTACTTAGCTTACGCTGTGCACTTCTTAGCTTACGCTGCGCTACTTTAAGTCGTTTATAAGATACTAACGTTTTGGCGAGACAAACTCAAAACAAGGCATCTGCGAGATAAATTTCCAAGCAGACACAACGTCTTAGAGTCTAGACATCGTGATGATCGGTTTTACCGAGTGCGATCGAGGGCTAAAATCTTACACACGGCAGCTACTTATCTCTTCGTCATTGGCTCGGTTGTCATTTTCAAAATAAATGAAAGTGAAATTATCCCAAGTTAAAAGAACCAGGGCCAATACAAGTTCACCGACTAAGAGCTTGAAACAGCTACAAGTTTCTATCAACGATAGAGATACTGTTAAAAACCGTCAAGATAGAAAATTGACTCGAAAACAGTAAAAACTTTTCTTGTTGTAAGAAGTGGGAGGGATTAAGATGAGTAGTTACAGCAAGTTAACTCAATGTCGCCTAATTGGAAGGATAAGGAACAAGCAAGAACGTAACATGCTACAGTATGAATGAAGATGAAGTATTTCCCTTTTAACCGAGAATTTGCCCTGCAGATGCCAGAGTTTTTACCGCGCCGCTTGATGTGGTGTTTGATTTTCGGCTGTACAGCCGCTGCATGCGGTACGGCAAATAGAACAGATCCGAGTATGAACACAAACGCAGATGCTCGATACCAGGTCCAAGGTCTTGAGAGACCCGGACTAAAGCTAGCCATCAAAGAGGCAATCACCCGCGTGCCTCGACATAGATTTGTATCTGAAGAGTTAAGCGACATCGCCTATAGCGACAGAGCCCTACCGATTGCTCATGAACAGACCATCTCCCAACCTTACGTCGTTGCTTTAATGACCCAGGCCGCCAACGTTGTTGATGGCTCAAAAGTGCTTGAGATTGGCACTGGCAGTGGTTATCAGGCGGCAGTTCTTTCAGAGTTAGGCGCAAAAGTATTTACAATTGAGATTATTCCAGAGCTTGCCGCTGATGCTAAGAAAAGGCTTCAAACATTAGGCTATCAAGACATTAACGTTCGCAGTGGTGATGGATGGCAAGGGTGGGCAGAGGAAGGACCCTACGATGCGATTATCGTCACTGCTGCTGCGCCGTCTTTTCCGCCGGCTTTGCTCGAACAACTCGCGGAGCGCGGTAAGTTGGTGATGCCGCTAGAAGGAGACGAGGTAGGCTTAGAGACCTTGGTGAGTGTGCAACGTGTAGGCGAGAATTTTGTTACTAGCTCACTCGGTTCTGTGCGCTTTGTGCCGCTTAAAGGCGAGGCGCGCTCAGGTGCGGTAGGACTAGGAAAAGAGGACTTAAAGCAGCCTAGTGCGCTTGAATCGTTTATGGATGAACAAAGCGAACAGAGTCGGTTTGAAACTAAAACGACCGACGGCAACTCACAGCAAACCGTAAAAAAGAAAGTCCAGTAATCACATTTAATGCGAGCCTTAGTCTGAAGCCATTTCAAGACGAGCGTTTTTGGGAACGAACACCAACGTGTCGTTCTCCGCAACGATTAACTCTTCCTCTTTGCCCCAATTATGAGGAATCTCTGGAGCGTTGAAAGGAATTCTTCCTTCGTCGTCGGGGTTGTATATTTCACTAGTGATGTAGAAGAGGTCAGCGAAGTCGCTCAATACCCTACAGCCGTGCAGCACGCCTTGCGGAATTCGAACGACAGCGGAGAGGGTTTGATCGTCGAGTTCGGTTTCCCCAAGTTTAAACTCTAGCTTCTTACCAAAGGTCGCGCTTTCTTCGCGATTATCGAACAGAGCTGTATGCACCAGCCCAGTGCCGACATACCACCAATCGATTTGTTTATGATGATAGTGCCAAGCTTTCACCGTGTTCTGAGCCATTTTGCTATGGCTCCACTGAGCAAAGCGATTTTCGAAAAAAGGGTCGGTATGACGAATAATCTCGCGGAAAAACCCTCGGTCATCAGGGAAGGTTCGCAGTAATTTAAAATGCACGCCGTGAATGCGGTTTTCGGCTAGTTCGGTCTGTTCAAAGCTGCTTATCACCTAGGCTTACCTTCTCGTCGTTGTTGGTTCGATGCTCTAATTGACCATGGGATAACGAGTTTGCCGCACTTTCGCAAGGAAGGCTGAAAACGGATTAAAGGGGGGACAGTTCCTATAAGTCAGATCTGCGGGATATTCGAAGAAATTCCCGCAGATCTGACTTATAGGAACTGTCCCCCCTTTAATCCGTTTTCAGCATGATATGCTATTTTCCCCAGAGAAATTAGCCGATAGAGTTCTTCGGACACAATCGCAACACTGATTCTATATATTATCAGGGGGAGATACTGCACATGGGCAAGAACAAGACTGCGGCAAACGATGTATTTGGTGCTCGTAGTGAGATAAAAGCAAGCTCGGGAGAGAAGCTAAACTTTTATCGTCTTTCCTCCTTGGAAGAACAGGGCCTTGCCTCGCTTGATCGCTTACCGTTTAGCATTCGAATTCTCCTTGAGTCTGCACTGAGAAATTGTGACGAGTTCACGATTACCTCTGAGCACGTAAAAGCGCTCGCGAAGTGGAAGGCGGTTGAAGAGGACCGCAAAGAGACGCCATATAAACCTGCCCGTGTCGTGTTACAGGACTTTACCGGTGTGCCCTCCGTGGTCGACTTGGCCGCGATGCGAGACTCGATGAAGGCGCTTGGAGGAGATCCCAATAAAATCAATCCGCTTGTTCGTTGCGACCTTGTTATTGACCACTCCGTGCAGGTTGATCATTTCGGCACCAGTGACGCCCTCGTTAAGAACGAACGAATCGAATTTCATAGAAACAAAGAGCGTTACGAATTTCTAAAATGGGGACAATCTGCGTTCAAAAATTTTCGTGTTGTGCCTCCTTCCACGGGAATCGTGCACCAGGTCAATCTCGAATATCTTTCGGAGGGTGTGTACTTCGATAGAGAAGCAAAACTAGTCTATCCCGATAGCTGCGTAGGAACTGATTCTCATACTCCAATGGTAAATGGACTCGGAGTTGTTGCCTGGGGAGTAGGGGGGATTGAGGCAGAAGCAGTGATGATGGGGCAGCCGATTTATATGTTGGTGCCTGATGTTATTGGCTTCAAACTTAGTGGCTCGCTTGCCGAAGGGGCTACGGCTACAGATCTCGTACTAAGAATTACTGAAATGTGCCGAGAGTTTGGTGTAGTTGGAAAGTTCGTTGAATTCTTTGGACCCGGACTTGAGCATATGCGCGTTGCTGATAGAGCCACTATCGGTAACATGGCGCCTGAGCAAGGTAGTACGGTTAGCTTCTTCCCAATTGATGACATGACTCTTGATTACATGCGGCTCACTGGTCGGCCGGATGACGTTGTCGATCTCACAGAGCGATTCTCTAAAGAGCAAGGACTCTTTCGCACCTCGAATACACCCGACCCCGAGTTCACGGACGTGCTAGAGCTGGATCTCTCCACCGTAGGCCCTGCGGTTGCTGGACCAAAGCGTCCTCACGATAGAGTTTTACTTAGTGACCTGGGACCAACATATGAAAGCGTGCTGACTGCGCCTGTTGGACCGAGCGGGATGGGACTAAGTAAAAGCGATCTTTCTCGTTCAGGGACTGTTGATCTAAACGGGGAGAGAGAAAAGATTAATCACGGTGCTGTTGTTATCGCTGCGATAACTTCCTGCACGAACACAAGTAACCCCTCAGTGATGCTTGGCGCTGGACTCGTCGCCAAAAAAGCTATCGAGAAGGGACTGCGGGTTAAGAATTACGTTAAGACCT
Organism: bacterium; assembly: GCA_003230795.1. Taxonomy (GTDB): domain Bacteria; phylum Bdellovibrionota_C; class UBA2361; order SZUA-149; family SZUA-149; genus SZUA-149. The sequence continues at coordinate 937 of QIGM01000467.1, read as the reverse complement.
CGCTTGCTCCTGGATCTACTGTTGTCACGGAGTACCTGACGAAGTCTGGCCTTCTACCTTATCTAGAGCAGCTTGGATTTCACCTTGTAGGTTACGGATGCACTACGTGTATCGGTAACTCTGGCCCACTTCCAGCGCCAGTTGAGGCAGAGATCAAGGACAACGATCTCGTTGTTTCTGCAGTGTTGTCCGGTAACAGAAACTTTGAAGGGCGTGTACACCCACTCACACGAACGAACTACCTCGCCTCTCCACCACTTGTTGTGGCCTATGCGCTTGCCGGCTCCACAGCGATCGATATTACAACCGCGGCGCTCGGAACTGACACCGCAGGTAATGACGTATTTTTGAAAGACATCTGGCCCACCACAAAAGAGATCGAAGAGACGGTAAGCTCATTTGTTGACCCTGAGATGTTTCGAGAGAAATACGCCAACGTATTTGAAGGTTCCGACGCTTGGAAAGCGATTGAGACTTCTGATTCCGAGCTCTATCCCTGGAATGATTCCTCCACCTATATTCAGCGACCTCCATTCTTCGATGGCCTCACCCTAGATCAATCGAAGATAGCGCCGATTACCGGAGCTGCCGTGATTGGTCTATTTGGCGATTCGGTAACCACGGACCATATTTCCCCGGCTGGTTCGATTGCTAAAGATTCGCCTGCGGCGAAGTACCTTACTGAAAATGGGGTCGCAGCTGACGAATTCAATAGCTATGGCTCTCGTCGCGGAAACGATCGTGTGATGATGCGCGGGACCTTTGCCAATATTCGAATACGAAACAAACTTGTCCCCGGAAAGGAAGGAAATATTACCCTCCATCAACCTTCGGGTAAGTGCATGAGTTTCTTCGATGCTGCGATGGAGTATCAAACAGAAGGTACACCTCTCTTGGTTTTAGCGGGTAAAGAGTACGGTAGTGGTTCTTCTCGAGA
>QIGM01000560.1 GCA_003230795.1 bacterium | reverse complement strand
TTACGACACGTATTTCAAAACGAAGTGAAGCCGCTACTGCTCAATCGATTTAAACTTCAAAAAGCTGAGAGTAGATATCTTCGCTGCTTTGGACTCTCGGAATCCTTTATCGGCACCCTCATTGACGGTTTGAAACTTCCAGACGGAGTCTCTGTTGCCTATCGCCCGACATTTCCAGAACTACTACTGACCCTAAGCTTAGAACCGGATTGTGCCTTAGACGCCAACGCTAAAGAGAAATTAAACCAAGCCACACAGCAAATTGAAGATGCGATCGGTGCTGAATTCGTCTTTTCTCACGAAGCAAACGTTCACCTCGCCGATGCTGTCGCAGCACTATTAAAGAACGAAGGTCTAAAGCTTTCCCTCGCCGAATCATGCACAGGTGGAATGCTCGCAGAAAAGCTTGTCTCGGTAGCCGGCGCATCGGAGTTCCTCTTAAGCTCGCTTGTAACCTACAGCAATTCCGCGAAAGAGGTCTTCTTAGGCGTAAAACCCTCCTTACTTCAAGCGCGTGGAGCCGTGAGTGAAGAGGTCGCTAAAGCAATGGCCTACGGGGCGAAGAATCGAATCGGGGCTGACATCGCATTATCAATCACCGGAATTGCAGGACCTGACGGTGGCAGCGAAGAGAAACCGGTTGGAACCGTTTGGATTGGGCTCGCCACGCAAGGCGAGGTGCAAGCCTTTCATTATCATATTCCTCTTGAGCGAAATGCTGTTCGCGTTTACGCCACTGCACTTGCTCTCGATTTGCTTCGGCGAAAAATTTCATCGTATCCACTAGCACGGGAGGCTCGCTAAATGAAAATTCACTCTTTCGCAACCTACAGCGGGGAAGAGGTTTTGCTTGAAGACCTTATGGTTGTTCGGTAAAGTGCCCCTGATTAGTTCATTGGGGATAGTAAAATGCCCGCTGTGAAGGGCGACGCATTGGTAGTATAGTGTCTGCAGTCCTCTTTAGAGGCTACCTCAGACTATCCCCTGGGACATCTCTGAGTCCTACTAATCTTAATTATCACAGTGTTTAGCTTTCCATGGTCTTCGACCCCTCCAAATTACGCTTTCTCGTCGTTGATGATGAGCTGCATATTCGAAAAATTATTAAGGCAGTTTGTGGCGCGATGGGCGTGCGTGAAATTGTTGAAGCCCAAGAAGGTAGAACCGCTCTTGATTGGCTGCGTGGCGGCAAGACGGTTGATAATACCAAGGATCGGGGTCGGCCGTTCGACCTAGTGATATGCGACTGGATGATGCCAGAGATGACTGGCATCGAGCTTCTCCGCGCAGTTCGCACCTTTGAGAAAACTAAAGATCTCCCTTTCCTTATGCTTACTGCGGAAAACGACCACGATAGGGTACTTGCAGCTATCGATGAAGGGGTAAACGACTACCTCGTTAAGCCTTTTACCGCTGAGGTTCTCGAATTGAAGATCCAGAGTGTTCTCGGCTCGTCGTAATGGCTCTGTCCGATAGTCCTGAGCCGACCCTTTTCCGCCTCACCTTTCGCTTCCCTCCAGAAAATAAAGAAATTGTGCTGGGCGCAATTTTTTCTGCCGGTGTTACCACCATTCAGGAGGCTGAACTCGAAAAGGAAGATAAAGGCGATACTCTATTTTGCTACTTCGAGTCACTCGCTGAGACCAAAGCGCTCGACGAAAGTGTTCGTGAGTTTCTTAACGGCCTTCAAGAGCAAGTCCCGATTGAGTCTGAACTAGAAGCAATCGAATCTCTCGATTGGGTTAATGAATGGAAAAAGTATGTTAAGCCGGTGCGCTTCGGAAGTTCTCTGATTGTTTGTCCGCGAGATGAGGTGATAGAGGACAAGCCCGGCCAACATGTTGTCCGCATCGACCCTCAGCTTGCCTTCGGTACCGGCGCTCACGAAACTACACGCTTGGTACTACGTTCAATGGTTGAAATCCTTGAACGCCAAGCCGTAAAAAGCATGCTCGACGTCGGTTGCGGTTCCGGTATTCTTTCGATTGTAGCGAAGAAGTTCGGAGTGGAGACTGTTCGAGGAATTGACAACAAACAACGTGCCATTGATGTCTCTATCGCAAATGCCGTCTTCAACGATGTTAAGATACCGTTTAGTATGGATCCACTCTCAGAGCAGGAATCGCAATACGAACTTGTGGTAGCCAATATCATCAGCTCTGTTATTATTTCTCTTTGGGAAGATCTCAAAAGAAGCGTTCAAGCAGGAGGAACCCTGCTCATTTCGGGAATACTCCTCGAAGAGAAAGAGGATTTTCTCGCTCAATTAGATCTCGTTCCCGAGAGCATTGAGGTAGATGGCGAGTGGATGTCGTTTCGATTCTTAATACAGGTCGATTCTAATTAAGGGGATAGTCAATGAACACAGGTAATCAATGAATAAGGGGCATAACTCAACTCAGCGCGGCTTCTCCTTTATAGAGCTGCTTACGGTAATGGCGCTTATCGGAATTCTCGTAGGCCTAGTCATTCCAAACTACCGAGCGATGAGAAGCCGGGCCTATGATGCCGCAGCAAACTCGGATTATCGAAACCTTAAAACGGCTGTAGTCGCTGGTTCAAGCGATCCAGACATTGCACTGACTTATATTCTATTTGGCTACGAAGGACCGGGCTCTCTACCCGGGAGTTTGAGCGGAGCAACGCTTAGCGATGGCGTACGCTTAAACTATGTGTTTCTGCTAAGCATCACGACTCCTTTTTTGAGATTCCAATGGAATCTTTACGAACTGCAACATACCCAAGGTAGTTTTCGCTACCGATATTGGGATATCAACGGAACTCTTACCGAGCAGAGAATTGCTCTCTAAAAATCTACTATGAGAAGCCTACCTTTCTCGTGAACACTATCGGAGTATCTAAATGTCTTCTACAAAAAAGCCATCCGAAGGAAATCAATATGAGGCAATCATCAATGATGGAATTGATGAGTTGAACTCGGAATCAAATTTCGAAAAAACTGGCTTCAGTGAAGAACATAAGGAGAAGAAGCCTACTTCAAAAAAGACGAAAAGCTTAATCACCATGCTTGTCGCTTTGGTCGCTCTCAACGTTGCAACCGCGCTCTATCTAAACTCTTCTGCGCCAAGTGAAGCGCTTACCCAAAAGAAAGCTGACGCTGAGCTTCATACAAAGTTAGCTGAGCAAGATGTTAACGTCGGCGAGATTCTTCAGTTCGTGCAGACACCTAGCACCACTCTGCCGCTACCAGAGACTGCCGCGGATGGACCTGAGAAGCTTCCGATTCCAAGCGAGGTGCAGTACAGCAAGCATAAGAATGCTGACTTCTACGAGTTTCAAGAGAGTATAAAGTAAGCAAAAAGCTCGCTACGCGAGCGGTGGAAATATCTTCACCTGCCCTATCGTATCTTCTTCAAAGCCAACAAGATGCGGGCTGATCATATCTGGCATGACAACGATGTCGAAGAGTTCCTCAATGCCACTTTGAAAATGTATGAAGCCGACTTGTTGCATTGAATTGAGATCAACTATCGACACTCCACACTCGAACTCTCCGAACTCGTCTTCAATGGGAAGATTGCCGAAATGTTTCTTCTCTCTCGCTTTACAGAGGCCGATAAAGGCAAATTCCTTGAAAAAACTTAGTCCGCGCAGAAATCCAGCGAATTTAATTACCTCCTGCGTCTTGCCCGTGGTCTCGTCTACAACTAAAAGGCTTCCCGTACCTGACTCCAAAACCCAAAGCTTCCCCGCGTACAGGCGTGGAGAGTGAGGCATTGAAAGCCCCTTCGTTAATGTTTTTCCCGAGCGAACATCAACAATAATTCCACCGTCTGCCTTGTTCTCTCGCCATCCCTCGGCGCTATCTGTCTCTCCGAGCGCTGTAACATATCGCGGCCCTTTCGCATCAAGCGCAACGCCGTTTAGATGACAACGATCGTCTGGTGTTATGGCAGAGACAAACGGAGGCTTCCAAATCGGGCGAAACGACCAATCAAGATCAAGAGTGCAAAGACAAGAATATCGAGTATTCACAACGAGCAGCTGAGAGTTAAACCACTCAATCTGATGTGAATCTATAAAGCCAGTGACATGCGATTGGCGTGGTAGCCAAACATAGTCGTGGGGAAGAAGAGTCCCCTCAACGTCGCGTACGTTCTTCGCTGGGCGAAATGTCCAGATTTGCGACTTCGCTGCAATAGCTAAGCGAGTATTGTTAAGAGCAATACCGGTTGGCCGCTCCAGCCTACGCATCAGCATCGAGAGCTTGCCTTCTGCCGAGGTGAAAAGAAGAACTCGCCCAGCTTGATAGGTGGAAACAAGCAAAGAGAAATTGTGCTCTTCTAGAAACGCAGGAACGTTTTGTGTGTGGACATAGGAGATCGGGGACCCATCTTCTGCGGAAATGTCCTCTGATTCATCTTTCTTAGTTTTTTCTTCCACAAAGAAGGGCTCTGAAGGAATTTACAAATCATTCTATTCTAAGTACACAAGTTAGCGCTTGTTTCGAGGATAGTCGACCGTTTCTTTCTTGAAATTATGCTCCCAACAGGGACGGAAATTCTGACCTACTACGTTTTGCGTATCGCTCCGGAGAGAGAGCGCGAGCGCTCTCAGAATCGATCGGTAGTGGCTCTGCAAGAAGCTGCGCCGCGAGAATCTCACCCGAAATGGCGCAGGTAACAATTCCTCGAGAACCATGGCAAAGAGACATATGCAGGCCGGGAGAACCTGAAAGAGCACCAACAAGAGGTAATCTATCCGGAGTCGTCGTACGAAATGCCACTCTACCAGGTCCTCGCTCTTGCTCCACGCTTTTTAAACTAGGAACTTTAGCGTAAAGACGCTGAAGCAATTCCTCTTCTTGCTCCTCGAATACCTCCAAGGTGTCGTTCTTTCGATCGTAGGTAGAACCGAGAAAATGGGCTCCCTCGTACTCTGGAATAATATATCCGTCATAGCAGAGAACTTGATTGAGTCTTCCACTCATCTCCGAGGCTGGTAGACTCATCGTTTGACCACGAATTTTTCCAATTGGAAGCTTAGAGAGCTGCTCAAAACGAAGGGCCTCAAATGCATTGGCTACGATGATATCGCGCGCTTCAGCAAGGAGTTGACCATCGCTCGAAAAAGCACGCCAGAGATCGTTTTCATACACGATCTCATCCACTTCTGAAGCACTATGCTTTCTTATGTTCTCGTTTTGAGCATTCAACAAGGCGTTGCAGTAGTCCGGTGGAGAAAGCCAGCCGCCAGTTGGATAGTAGATACTCGGAAGTTCAACTCTTAAACCTAGTGCGCTACTCGCTTCCTCAGCGGAAATGGCATGTGCAATACCAGAGGCATGTGGAGTATTTCGCAGCTGCTCATGCAGACCAGCAAGACGCTCATTGTAAGCAAGACGCTGCACTCCTGTTTCTTCACCAGCGATTCTCGCACCAGCTTTTCTTAAGTCGTGAAGCTGTCGCTTAAGGTACTCAAAGCCTAAGAGGTTCAAACGGCTCATTGGTGTATCGGTTCTCGCTAAGTACCCGATATAAATGCCAGCGGCATTTCCGGAAGCATGCTGGGCAAACTCCGTCTCTCGCTCCAGCAGATCAACCTTTACACCTCGCCGCGCTAGACTATAGCTCGCCGTGATTCCAGATAAACCTCCGCCCACAACGATGACGCTTTGGAGTCCGGGGTTGGGACGATTCTTTATCTGTGACGATTTACCAATCAG
>QIGM01000214.1 GCA_003230795.1 bacterium | reverse complement strand
GACATCCACTGAGCAGAGAAGCGGCGTGCGCTTCAGGTCTTCTTTGAGATGGCGCGCAAGCTTAGCGCAGGAGGTGGTCTTTCCAGAACCTTGAAGACCGACGAGCATGATTACGACGGGTGGGGCGAAGCGAAGATTGAGAGGTTCGTGCTCACCTAGAGTGCGCTCAAGCTCCTCGTGAACAAACTTTATCACCATCTGCCCAGGATTGAGGCTTTTGAGAACCTTCATTCCTGCGGCGTGTTCCTTTACGTTTGCGCAGAAGTCTTTTGCGACCTGAAAGTTCACGTCCGCTTCGAGCAGGGCGGTGCGAATCTCTTTCATCGCCGCGTCTATATCGGCTTCAGAGAGCTTTCCTCGGTTTCGTAACTGCTTGAAAGTAGTTTCTAGTTTGGACTGAAGTGCATCAAACATCTTAATTTTCTATTTTCTTGAGCCGGTAGTGCTGGCTCGGATAAATCTATCTCGATACGCCTTCTTACATATCGACAGTGGCTTTTCGAATAGACTCTTCAACATCACTGACTGAAAAAGGGTAGGTTATAAATCCGTTTGATCCGGCTTCATGCGAGGCGATGACATTTTCTTTTGTAACATCAGCACTATACATCACCACCGGAAGGTTGCGCGAAGATCCTCCTGTTCGAATGCTTCCAAGAAGTTCGATAGGATCAAACTGCTCGCTACTCATCGAGATAAAGCAGCAGTCAAAACGCTTTTTCCGCAGCATCTTGATCGCAGCAGAATTATCGCTCGCGTTTTCTGTTTCTGCCGATTTGTGGCCCAAACTTGTGAGGATCGTGCGTAACTGTCTTTGGCGACCGGTGTCGGATTCGACAACAAGTATTTTCATTCGGTGAAGGCTTCTAAGTAAATAGTACCACTGCTTCTAAAGCGGTCGGTTCATACTATCTGCGTATGGAATAGAGAGCAAAAGACTAGCGAACTGAGTAATTAAGGGCAACCGAGGAAGAGTTTAGGCTCGGTATTTGGATCGGAGAAAGATACTAAATTCCCGTTCTTGGTGTGCAAATCTCGATTAAAGCGCCGAAACCAGCATGGGGGTGGAGAAAGGCAACGTCCATTCCGTGGGCACCTGCTCGGGGAGCCTGATCGATAAGTTGAACTCCGAGGTGTTTAAACCGGGTTAATTCATCAACAACTGAATCCACTTCGAAGCAAATATGGTGCAATCCTTCGCCTTTTTTTTCGAGAAACTTAGTGAGAAGGGAATCTTTGCTCAGGGGAGAAAGAAGCTCGATTGTGCTGTGATTATTTGTCGAAGCTCCCGCAGCTTTGAGAAATACGGCTTCTACTTGGAAGCTCTCGAGCTTTTCGCGACTTACTACATCAAGCCCGAGGGTTTCGGTGTAGAAGGCAATACCCTGCTCGATATCTCTTACCGCATGTCCGAGGTGGTCAAGACGCCAGTTGTTTGTCGGTAGGTCGCTGATATCGTTTACCTAAGGGTGTGGACGAGTAGCCTAGACGCTACTCTGCCAAAACTATAGCCAGCGTGTCTTCGGCTTGTAAAGGTTTCCTCGAAGTGGAATTTAACTTTTGAGAAAGTCTTCGTGTGAGAAAGAGAATCACGATAGCATCGATTCTATGACGAAAGAACTTACCTTTGCACGACCGTTGCGGGCGAAATCGACTATCGGGATTATCGCTACGGGCTCGCCCGTAGAACCTGTTCGCTATCAGCAGTCTTGTAAAATCTTGCAAGACAAAGGCTACGCCCTGAGTGTGCCGCTGGACCCGTCTCTTTACTATGCCGATTATACTTATGGTTTTTCTAATGGCAGTCCTGCCGCTCGCGCAGAGGCTTTCATGGCCTTAGTAGATGACCCCAAGGTTGATGTGATTCTGACCGCACGCGGAGGCTATGGCTCACTCGATATCTTACCTTTGCTTGATTATCAGCGTATTTCTCGGGCGCAAAAGCTGGTTGTCGGTATGTCGGATGCTACCGTAATTTTAATGCAATGCGTGGAGCGATGCGGAATACCAGCAGTGCATGGGCCTGGACTGGCGACATCTTTTCCTAATAGTCCGAATTCGGAAGAGGACGCACGTAGTGTTGATAGCTTGCTTAGACTGCTTAGTGACCGCAGCACAAAGCCGAAGTACAAGGTTACTTCGCTTAGAGAAGGAGAAGGTGAGGGAAGGATAATCGCCGGTAACTTGAGCATGTTACTTAGTGTGCTTGGAACCCCCTATGATGTGAACTACGACGGGCGCATACTTGTTGTTGAAGAAGTAGGAGACGCGCCTTTTCAGATCCATCGCGCCTTTACTCAACTTAAGCTTGCGGGGAAATTGGATTCGCTCGCAGGTCTGGTGCTTGGTCGTTTCAGCAAATGTGAATCTGCTCATGGTCCGAGTGTGGAGGACGTGATCCAGGAGCTACTCGGTGGTATACTCCGTGATTCGTCGTATCCAGTCGTATCCAAGCTGCCCTTTGGGCATTGGGGAGAGAACCAAGCAGTCCCTCTAGCTTGTCTCGCCGCGATAAAAGGCGAAGAATTTCAAATACTAGAGTCGCCACTGGTTGGTTTAGATGAGGTGTAGTTGAGAGCATGAATACAAGAAGACGGCAGATAACCTCAGTAAATTGGTCTAAAGTTGACGCAGCGCTTTCGTCTGCTGCTTACCCCTTTAGTGCTTCGGGCTCGGAAGAGCCCTCAAAGAAGGATTTGGTCTTTCCTGGTGCCGTGCTCTTGGTCGCCCAAGGAGGTGAGGTCCTCTATCATTCTGCTGTAGGCTGTCGCTCAAGAGTTCCAGAACTCTCCCCCATGCATAGAGACGTGGTGTTTGACGTTGGAGGGCTTACTAAGCCGCTCGTCACTAGTACTCTCGCGATGCAACTAATCCAAAGGGGTCAATTAGAGCTCGACAAGCGTCTCTCACATATTTTTCAAACCTTTGGTGTGCACGGTAAAGAGCGTATGAGCGTTCGGCACTTGCTCAATCACAGCTCAGGATACGCAGCCAACGCGCCGTATTATCGTCAAATCGCCAATGCAGATAAAGGCGGGCGAGCTGGGATAATGAATAGCCGGGGTGCGATTGAAGCGATTTATAACGAAATCTTTCGCGCTAAGCTTGAGAATCTTCCTGGGAAAGTAAGTCGCTACAGTGACATTGGTTTCATACTACTCGGAAATGCTCTCGAAGTGGTATCGGGCATGACCTTTGAGAAGCTTGTGCCGAAGCTATTTTTGAAGCGCTTCGAATTGCCCTCCACCGGCTATATAGATCTCTCAGCTCTTCGTGGTCGTGGCTTGGAAACAATTAACGATATCATTGCTCCTACTGCCGAGTGTTCTTGGCGCGGAAAGCTGCTAAGCGGTGAAGTCCTGGATGATAACGCATGGGCCATGGGGGGCGTCGCTGCTCATGCCGGCCTGTTTACGACTGCGTCAGACATTTTTCAAACGGTGAATGCCCTAATCGAGAGTTATCACGGGCGGAGTGAGATGTTCAGTCCGGAGCTTGTGAGAGAGTTTTGGGCCCATAAAGAAAATTATCCCAAAGGTTCGTGGGCGCTAGGTTGGGAGACCTGCGGCGCAGAAACCAAGAAGCAAAAATCGAGTGGGCAGTATTTTTCTGACTCTTCAGTCGGGCATGACAGTGACACGGGCTGTAGTCTTTGGATTGATCCTGAGCGCGAGTTGAGTGTCGTCTTGTTAACAAACGCAATTCACCCCAGCTCAGATAACAAGGCGATTCGAGAGTTCCGTCCAGTGATACATGATTTAGTAATGGAGTCCTTAGGGTACGTATAAGACTTGTCTGCTACGTCATCACCTCGTGCTTTCGCTGGAATATCTGCTTTAGAAAAGTTGCCACTTTGGGACGGCTCTAAATTCTCCCCAATAGAAGTTCCAAAGAAACTTCATCAGCTACTCGGCAATCCACAAGACAAGGTTCCCACTGTTCATGTCGCTGGAACAAATGGCAAGGGTAGCGTCTCTACCTTTATTTCTTCAATGCTTCTTGCGAGCGGACATAGCGTCGGGCAATTCACCTCTCCTCATCTCACGCATATAACTGAACGCTGTTTGGTAAATGGAAAACCTCAAGGGGTTGAGGAATTCGATGCTGCTATCCGCAGCGTACTGCAGCATGCGGGAGATGCTGGGTTGGAGCCTTCTTACTTTGTCGTGAGCGCGGCGGCTTGCTTTCTAGAGTTTGCTCGTCTTGGGCTCGATTGGAATGTAATCGAAGTAGGGCTGGGTGGGCTGTATGATGCGACCAATACCATTGCTGCTCCTGAAGTATGTGTGATCACAAGTATCGGTTTCGATCACACCCATATTCTTGGAGATAGCATCGAGGAGATTGCCGAGAATAAAGCTGGGATTGTAAAAGCCGGAGTGCCGCTTGTTGTTGGTAGAGTCCCAGAGGCGGCACGCAAAGTAATTCGCGCCAAGGCGACTGCGGCTGCAGCGCCTGTGTATTTTCACGGCGAGGATTTCATGCTCTCTGATAATCAAGAGAACATTGAAATAGCAGACGAGGATGTTCCTCTTCCTGCCCTCGCTCGTCTTCCCGCGGGAAGCTATCAACGTGAGAACCTAGTTCTTGCGGCGCGAGTGGGGAAGTTACTCGGCCTTAGTGATGATGCGATAAACAAGGGCGCTCAGAACTCGCGTTGGCCTGGGCGTTTGGAGCAACTTCGTGTGAACGGCTGTGAGGTCTTACTTGATGCCGCGCATAATCCAGACGGTGTTAGTGCTCTTTGTGAGTTCGTGGATAAGCATATTTTTCGAGAGGAAATCTCCGAGGTAGTTTTTCTTATTGGCATGCTCGCAAGAAAGAACACCTCTGCGATAGTTGAGCTGCTTCTAGACCTTCATCGGCGGGCTCAGGAGCGTGGTATATCGATTAAGTGGATTTGCACTGAAGCACCCGGGGAAGGGGCCTATCCCGCTGAAACGCTAGCGGAGAGTTTGCCCGCTGCACAAGTGATGAAGTCTGCGTCAGACGCTCTGTTTCTTGGCCTTCAGTCGGCGAAAGAAGAAGAGGTGCCACTTGTTATCGCCGGTTCTATCTTTCTTCTAGGTGAAATTCGACCGCTACTTGGTGACTTCCCTTTTCTCGCATATCAGGACGGCTAAACAGTTCTAACCCTTAACTGCGATTAGGATTGCACCCGCGACTACTATGGAGCAGCCGAGGAGTCGTCTGCGAAATCTGCGCTTGTCGCTTACTGAGAAGCTAAGGCGACGATTCGTCGGTGGAGTCTTGAGATTCGGCGCTTAGCGTTCTTCTTGTGGAGAACACCGTGAACTACCGCTTTGTCGAGAAGTCTGGTGGCTTTCTTGGCCGAGTTTTGAGCAGCGCTTAGGTCTCCACCTTTGGCGGAGAGCAAGGAAGCTTTAACCCATGTGCGAATTTCCGATCTAGCTGAACGGTTATGTAGGTTCCGCTTAATATTTTGTCGGTTTCTCTTCTTTGCCGAAGCGTGATTTGCCATGAGTGCTGCTCTTAACTATTTGAAATCTAAATACAAAAATCCTAAACTAGCCTCTACCCCGAGGGTAGTGCCGCTTAGGGCAACTACGTATACGCCAAAAAATAAGCTAAGTAAATACCGTGCTTATCTGCGGGCGACTGGGTGAAACGGTGCCAGGCACCGTTTCACCCTTGTTCTTGAGCAAAATACTTACTCTTAATCTGTCGAGCTGCGTCTCTTGCGCCTGAGGT
>QIGM01000057.1 GCA_003230795.1 bacterium | reverse complement strand
GCCGTTTGATATCTACGCCCCCGTTGCTCAGACCAGGGCTAGCACAACGACTCCCGCAGACACCTTTGATGTCAGCAGCAACAACTCGGAACTCACCGCGTGGAAAGTAAGAGCAAACGCAACTCCGCTTTACACCTCCGCGGACGAAAGTAGTTTGGCAATCGGCGAATTTCGCGCGGGCGCCACTATCTACAGCGTTGAGGAGGTGAGCGCGTGGGTAAGAATAATCGAACCAGAAGCAGGCTGGCTGAAGAAATCAGCTTTGGATCCTCAAAACACTCAATATTAGCTCTCTAGTGCCCTGTAATCACTTTCGAATTTAGGCCTCAAGTTTTGCCTCGGCATTGACGACGGTTTATTGGGATATGATGTACCGCGACTTTCTGCCACAGAGAGTCGCAAACGGCCAGGGAGGCTACGATGGATTTAGCAGGGATAACCAGTACCCCAAATCAGGGGATCGAAAGCGTATTACTTAAACAACTCCAAACCACAACAAACACAAGCAAGGACTCTAAGTCTCCACGAGTATTCGGCGATGCCGCTACTGTGGAACTAAATGGCGTCTATAAGAGCTTAACTGTTCTTGCAGATGAGATTGTCGCCAAGCTTGATGAATTGCTCGCAAGAGATTTACCGGACGGTATTCGCTCTCTGCGGCAGGATGACTACACACCTGAGAAAACAGCAAACCGAATCGTCGACGGTGTTACCGCCCTTCTCGGAATCTACGCACAGCAGAATCCAGATCAAGAAGGCGAAGAGCTCATCTCTTCCTTCATGACAGAGATTCGTTCCGGAGTCGGTCAGGGATATGCAGAAGCCGCCAAGATTCTCGGCAACCTCGGCGCATTCTCTTTTGATGGCGTAGAAAGCGGCATCGAAGAAACAATGCGTCTCGTAGAAGAGAAACTCGCAGCGTTCGAAACGAACTACCGAGAGCAAAATGGGCTAAGCACTGGTTCAGATGAGAATAGCGAGGCCACGCAAACGGTGAGCACCGCATCTCTTGCTACAATCGAAAATAAAATTTCGGTATCTGCAACCGCTTAAGCTTGAGAGGCCTGCTCTAGACGTAGCTTTAGCTCGCTGAAGCTACGTTCCCAATAGGGCAGGAACTCCTCTTGCATCTTTAGGATTCCCGCCTGAAGCTCTGTATCACGGAGCGCAAACTCCTTGAGCGCATTTTGATACTCGCGGCCCGTGTTCTTGGCGTAAAGAGTCCCTATTGGAAAGACCTCTCTATTGGCAGAGGTATCCGATAGCAGGATCGGCACACCTACCGATATCGCCTCATATGCTCCGCAGACGAGGCAATCCTCACGCGTAGTTAGGTCGATAAGCAGATTCGCATTCGCAATTAGCGCTTCGTAATCTTCGAGGCTTAAAAAATCGGTAAAAATTATCTGCTCAGATTCAAAACGCAGCAAAGTAGCTGCATTTTTTCTGCGGCCTGTAATAAAGAGCGAGGCATCATTACCAGACTTAATGAATGCCGTAATGAATTCTTCAATAGGCTCGTCACTGGCGTAACTCGCAATTAAAACAAATCTAGGTGACTTATAGGACTCGAATCGCGCAGGCAGTTTGCCGACTGATATACTTGGCAGTTTATCCGGCAACATCGCGGCGGTAATACCATTAGTTTCGAGCAAGGACACCAAAGCTGAATTAGAAACAATCACCAAATCAGCACGTCTGAGAAGAAAGCGAACTAAGAGACGAAGGAAGGCGTTCGAGGAGCTAAGCTGTTCGACTGTCACGTTGTGAGCGTCAACTACGAAGACGAAACTTCGCCAAGCTTGGACGAGAACAAGTAGGATGCACAGCACTATGGAAGGGCACTGCGCAATCACCACTTCCGGCCGCCTTGTCTTCAATTGCTGCAGAGTCTCTAGCCCGCTCTTGAAATACCGGCTAAGCCGCCCGAGTGAGCTATGGTCTAAATGTCCGTAATGGAACCCAAAAGCCGCGGAGAGTTCCTTGTTTCGTCTCTGCGTCTCCCAAGTTAACCAAAGACCATTCATGACCACTCACCAAATAATAAGAGACTATGTGTTAGATGTTGGGAATAACAACAATACTAGAAGTTTAGAGGCTTTGATTACTGCTGGATTCACTCTGTAATACTATATATCTAGGCCAAACAGCATGATAAATATAGTATATTAGTGCTTTAAAGGTTCTTACAGCCATTTTCTTTCTTCGCAACAGGATTCTCTATGAGACATCATCTCCTTCTTCCACTTCTTCTACTCCTCCCACAGCAAAGCCTTGCTCAAAATCCCGCCGCACCAACAATTGTTGATGCCAGTCCGGGTGGCTGCACACCAAGAGACTAGATATGCGGCGACGGAATAGACCAGAACTGTGACGGCATTGATTCTCTTTGCGCTGGCGATGACGCTGACCGCGACGGCTTCACCACTGCACTTGATTGCGATGACAGCAATCGCTCAGTGTATCCAAACATCACCCTCGCCTGCGCCGCAGACTGCGGTCAGGGAACTAAGACCTGTAGAGCGGACGGTAGCTATAGCGATTGTAGTTGCGCTCCGCTATGCGAAGCGAAAGCAGGAGGACGCTGCTACTATGTTTCAAAGCTCACTGGAAGCGATAGTTACCCAGGCAGTTTCGACCTACCGCTAAAAAGCACTGCACGACTCAACACAAACGGCAGTAACCCGATTCAGCTACGGCCGGGAGATGTCATCTACTTTATGTCTGGATTATATGAGGAGTCCGTAGAGTACTTTGATGTAAACTATGGACTAGTCTTACGAGGAGTGTCTGGCACCGCAGACGCCCCCATTCGATTCAAAGCCTACCCTGGAGCGCATCCCGTCTTTGCTCCTGCCAACCAGGCTACTGCCTTTTGGATATGGGATAGCAGTCACATTCAGGTTGAAGGAATAGAAATCGTTCGCGCTTACCAGATGGGAATAAGAGTCTCTGAATCTGACAGCCTAGAGTTTAGCAATCTCTGGATTCATGACACCGACGGAGTTGATAACGAAAATCCGGCTGGCATATCAGTAACCAGAAGTACAAACGTTCGCATTCATCACAACCTGATACATGACAACTACGACCGAACGAACGCGGATACCAACGGAGAGAAGACACAGAACAGCAGAAACATCGTGTTTTTTGAAGGTGGCAATATTCGCGTCGACCATAATATTGTCTTCCAAAGCCCGCCTACCTCAGCTTCAAAAACCGGCGGCTGTATCACCTACAAACATGATGCGGTGTTGGAGAACTCTTTTTTCGAAGTAGACAACAACATGTTGTGGAATTGCTTTTACCACGCCATCGGCGGGGGGACCTCAAACTCCAATTTTCATCATAATCTAATTCTCAATAGCGACGTCGGATTTATGTTTGCAAACATGGGCGGCCCAACAACACTCGAAAACAACCGAATTGAGTACAACACCGTGGTTGGCAGCCAGGCATTTCGCTTCGTCCCTGAAACCACCAACGGCTCTATCGGCGTGCAAACTATCAGAGAGAATGTTTTTCGAGACGCAACCCCTTACGACTCAAACTCAGGTGGTATCTATGACATAGATACCTATGGCTCCGATGCGCGCTATAGTGCTGTCGTAGACAACAACCGTATACAAAGCTCATCGAACTGCTTTCATAACGAGAGCGGAGCGCTGCGTTTTGGATTGTTCTCCAGCAATAGCGCTGCAGAACGTTCTCGAGGCGGCCTGTATGCTCTCGGCGAATGGCAAGGTTTAGGGTTTGACAGCAGCTCCATTGCAGTTAATCCTCAACTCGATGCTCAATTCAGACCCCAAGAAAATCAATGTCGCACAAAAGGACACTACGCTCAGTAAAGTCCTCTCCTCATCTTTTCTACTCCCTGGGCTACTTCTTCCGACTATACTTTTTTTCGGGGCGGCAGTGCGCTTATTCAGCATAGAAGCGAGAAGTATTTGGCTTGATGAAGTAACCAGCTTAGAGATCGCTTCACGTTCACTCCAGGCAATCACATTCGGAGAGGGCTTCGATAGCCATACCCCGCCCTTCTATTACATCGTGCTTCACTTCATGCTTGAGCTGCTACCCAAAACGGTATCAAGCATTCGGCTGGTTTCAACGCTATTTGACCTCTTAAATATTGCGCTCTTGTATAAAGTGGCAAGGGTCGAAGCTGGCCGCCTTCCCTACGCGAAATTACTTGCTCTAATGGTGTCCGGTCTTTTCGCTATCTCTGCTTTCCCGGTTTACTACGGACAGGAAGGTAGGATGTATTCCTTTCTGATTTTTTTGGTCCTACTTACCTACTCCCTTTCCCAGTCCTTTACGGCGCAGCGATTTACACGCTGGCATGCGCTGGCATTCATCGCTGTAGGCTCGGCTGGAATGTATACCCACTACTACTACGCCTTCTTTCTCTTTGGGCTTACCGTCGGGCTTCTTGTTGCGAATGCCTCTCAGCTAAAACGCTGCATCCCGTGGATGATGAGTTGCTTGGCAATTTCCCTACTGTTTATACCTTGGCTGCGAGTTGTTTTCGCGCTCATGGGAAGCGGCGGCCAAAGCTTTAGACAATTCACCGCGCTGGTTCTGCCATACTCATTTTTTCGATTCTCAGCCGGTTACGGCCTTATGCCGCTCAATCAAAGCATGAAATCCGATGTGCTTGCTTCAGTAATGGCCAACCTCCCCGCAGTAGCAGGCTTTTGCCTACTGTTTGGTATTGCGTTTCTCCTCGGCGTTCGCTCCTTCGTAGCGACACATGGTCGGATGTCTCTTCCACTACTTGCTAGCCTCATCGCGCCGCCACTCTTGGCTTTTCTCATTAGCCTTAAAATCCCGATGCTCAGCGAGCGATATTTGCTTGTGTGCTATCCGTTCTTTCTTTTTCTCGTCACACTCGGTGCCGTCTCTCTCAGCAGCAAGCGTATGAGAAACTCTTTTATCGCTCTCCTCGCATCATGCAGCCTACTTGGAGCACTCGCACATAGTTTCAATCCGAACTTTCAGAACACACAGTGGAAGACAGTCGTCGAGTATCTCGTTGAAACGAATCGTTCAGAGACGGTGTATGTAAATCCTCACTATACCGCTTCAGTGCCCGCTCAATACGCACCGGAACAATATCGCATCAAGGAATTCCTTGGGCCAGACTTCCTGCAAGAACCTGCGGGAAAGGTATTTTGGTTACTTGAAAGGGGTGGCGCTTCTTCTGTAACTCCCGAAACTCTCAGCAGGCACAGAATCGAGGTTCTCGATGAGTCTTACTACCCACTAGGAAATGGGCTGCGTGTAGTCTTGCTACAACGTCTATTATAGTCATCTAGAAGAGAACATCTCGACGGCTTACGTGTAGCGTAACTTCTTTGATTTGATAAAGCCCCTGCTCTGGCAGCAGCCTTCCATCCCTGCAAATGCCCAAATCCCCAGTCTTAAACCCAGTCCCATTTCACCGTCTTGGTTTTGGTCTTGAACAAATAAACAAATCAAAAAAAAAGCGATTACACTTTAGGAGAAATGTATCTATGGAATAATGCAATGTTTGGCCATGAAAAATTCAAAGCATATCAACTTTCAATAAAGTTTGTAGCTTTGGTCTCGTCAATGATTCAAAGTCTGCCAAAAGGGACTGTTTTTCAACTATCCCATAAGGAGAATGTAGTACACCTAAAGCCACTGCTGAAGAAAAATATCTCTCCCCGACACTAGTCAACAATTCCAC
>QIGM01000563.1 GCA_003230795.1 bacterium | reverse complement strand
CAAGAGAACGAGCGAGTCAGCTTGGGAATGAAGCAGCTACACGATAATCCGTGGGAGAAGGTTGAAGCGAAGTACACAACAAGCGCAACCATTACAGGGAAAGTTGTTAGCCTCACCGACTACGGTGCATTTGTTCGCTTGGACGAAGGAATTGAAGGTCTTATCCACGTTTCAGAAATGAGCTGGACGAGAAAAATTCATCATCCTTCTAAGGTGCTTACTGTAGGACAAGAAGTTGAAGCTATTGTGCTTGAAGTAAGCGCAGAGAGTCAGCGAATTAGTCTAGGACTTAAGCAGCTTACTCCGAACCCATGGGAAGAGCTTGCCACTGAATTCCCAGTGGGAGCGAAGATTGCCGGTAAGGTTCGCTCGGTCACTGACTTTGGAATCTTTGTAAACGTGAAGGAAGATATTGACGGCCTTGTGCACGTCTCTGATTTCTCATGGATCAAGAAGATTAAGGATCCAAAGGAAATCAAGGACCTCTACAAGAAGGGCGACGAGGTTGAAGCTCAGGTTCTCGAAATCGACCCTGAAAACGAGCGACTCAGCCTTGGTATCAAGCAGCTTACTCCAGATGTTTGGGAGTCAGTGCCGCATAGATACCCAACAGGTTCGAAGGTGAAGGGTACTGTCACCAGCATCACTGACTTTGGAGTATTCATGGAGCTAGAAGAAGGAGTTGAGGGACTGATTCACGTTTCCCAGCTTGGTCTACAGCGCGGTGAAAACCTCAAGGACAGATTCAAGACGTCTGAAGAAGTAGAAGCTGAAGTAATCAATGTCGACCGCACAGAGCGTCGCATTAGCTTGAGCATGAAAGGCGGCAAGCGCAAGAAGAACGAAGAATACGCACAGTACCTGGAAGAATCAGGCAGTGCGGTTACTTTCGGAGACCTCCTGCAGCAGCAGCTTGGTGGTAGTGAAGAAGACTCAGAGTAGGTTCCTCCATGGTAAGGGGGAAGACTCAGAGTAGTTTTCTCTAAACCTCCGTCAAAAGGCGGCTGAGAAAATCGCAACGATAAGGATGTCGGCGCGATTTTCTTCAGCCGCCCTTTGGGCTTTTCTCTTCTCTGAATAAGGCTATGTGCGGAATCGCTGGAATTATTGATTTTACCCTCAGCGCGGAGCAGCGACGTTCGCAGCTTGAGGGGATGGTCTCTCTTCTGGACCCTCGAGGACCAGACGCACGGGGTGTCTTCGATTGTGAAGGAATCTCGCTTGGACACACTCGACTAAAAATTCTCGATCTGAGCGATCGCGCCGCTCAGCCAATGCGCGGCTTTGACGAATCGCTCGTGCTCGTTTTTAACGGCGAAATCTACAATTTTCCAGAGCTTGCAGCAGAACTGACCGCTGCGGGCTATACCCTGAGCGGTAGCTCCGATACGGAAGTCATTCTCAACGGCTATCATCATTGGGGAAGCAGTGTCTTTGAGCGCCTGAACGGAATGTTCGCGATTGCAATCTATGACAAGTCTGAGCAGAAGCTGGTGCTTGCAAGAGACAGGGTAGGGAAAAAGCCGCTCTTCTATACGCAAAAAGAAAACCGCTTTGTCTTTGGCTCTACGCTAAGCGCTGTTCGTTCGGTGGTAGTGGATGCGAAACTCTGTCCCTCAGCCATTCGAGAATACTTTACGACTGGTTACGTTTCCTTCTCACGTTCAATTTTTCAAGATATAGAGCAAGTGTTACCGGGAGAGATGTTAAGCATTTCTCTGGCGAATGAGGGCGTAGGGGAGATTGGTTTTGAGCGTTATTGGGAGTTCCCTTTGCCGAAGGCCAAGAACGTTTCCTTTGAGGAGGAGAGCGAGCGCTTAGGTGATTTGCTAGACGAAGCTGTGCGCACACGGCTTCTAAGTGATCGACCGCTAGGTTTGTTCCTCAGTGGAGGTCTAGACTCGGCGCTGATTAGCTCTCTCGTGCGGAAGCATAAGAAGGATCAGATTCATGCTTTTTGCTGCTCGTTTGCTGAATCCGAGTATTCAGAACTTCCAGAAGCGAAGCGTTCCGCGGAAGAACTGGGACTTGATTTACATTCTGTGCTTTGCCCACAGCCTACCAAAGAAGCGGTCCAGGAGATGGTATCGGGCATGGGCACACCGCTGGGCGATAGCTCCTACTTCCCGATGCATTGGTTGTGTAAGGAGGCAAAAAAGAAAGTCGCAGTTGTGCTGAGCGGAGATGGCGCAGATGAATTATTTGCTGGCTACGATACGTACTATGCCACGAAGTTGTCAGAAAACTTGCTAATAAATAATCCTCTAAGTCGTATCTTCCTCCGCGCCGTAGGTAGACTCCTTGGCGTGAGTGATAAAAAAATGGGATTTGAATATCGACTCGCTGCTTTTCGGCGTGCGCTTATTTACCCATTTCCTGGCCGACACTATATGTGGCGAGCTATGCTTGAATCGAAGAGACTACGCGCAGTGTTGAGCGCCGAGTGTTTTGAGGGAAGTGATGAGTTAATTTCCGGCAAGAGCTTTCTCGCTCTATCGGGTAAACTAAAAGCGCTGCCAAAATTCGCAGCAGCTCGTGCGATTGATTTTCATACTTGGCTTTCTGGTGACATCCTTCCCAAAGTTGACCTTAGCAGCATGGCGCATGGCCTTGAGGTGCGCTCTCCGTTTCTCGACTACCGAATTGTTGAAGCGAGTGCGGGCATGCCGGATGAGTTTCTGAGGAAAGGTAAGACCGGAAAACGAATACTGAGACATATCGCGAAAGACATCGTGTCGGCGCGAGTCTTGGAGGGGCCTAAGCAAGGGTTTAACGCTCCGGTCCCGCAATGGTTTCGTGGAGAGCTTGCTGAGTATGCGAGAGAGACGTTTGCGAGGTCGGAAGAACTTAGCGAAGGAATGCTCCTCTCCGCTCCATTAGTGGAGCTGCTTGAGGATCATCAGCAACGGAAGGTTGATGCAGGGTATTTTCTCTGGGCGGTACTAGTGTTGCTCTTGTGGCTTGAGATCCATGCCCAGTAACAATTCGAAGAGCTTTCTGCGCTAGAGTTGCCTACGGGGTGTGATCTCTTGCATGAGATTATCTATGCGTAAATCTACGCAAATACCATGTAACTAACTATTATCACTAAGTAAATTTTACATTTAAGTGCCTTAGTATCTATGCTAGTATCTATGCATGTCTATCGTTCAGGAAATTAAGCGATATTTAATGCATCGGGGCCCAGCCACGGCACTTACCCTGGCAAACGCACTCGACATTAGCCAACCTCAGTTTTCTAGAGCGCTGAGTCAAAGTTCAGATAGCGACCTTCTTCGAGTGGGCGCAGCGCGCTCTACGCAATACGCTCTGCTAAGAAGGATAGAAAGCGTTGAGGTGCCGATCCCTGTATACGAAATAGGAGAAACGGCGAATAGCACGCTCCTAGGTAACCTCTTTCCGGTTCATCCAAGTTCTTTCTATTTTGCGAGTGATATTAAATCGCTCGAACGATTTTACGATAGTTTACCTTTCTTTCTGAACGATATGCGTCCGTCTGGATTTTTAGGTCGACTGATACCGCGTCACCATCCGGAACTGGCATTCCCCAAAGATGTTCGTAACTGGAGTGATGAACACTGCCTACGCTATCTAAGCGAATTTGGTAGTGAGACTATTGGAAATCTTGTTTTGGGTGATAAGTCTTTTCAAAAAACAGTATTCGAATCTAATCTCGAACAAAGTATAGGGATTGGTGAAGACCGAGCGCTATCATACTCAAAGATCGCTGAGGATGTTCTTCACCTCGCTTTACCTGGATCATCTGCTGCCGGAGAGCAACCGAAGTTTCTCGTTCGAGGTCTTGAAAACTTCTTAGTTAAATTTTCTCCTCCGATTTCAAACGAAATCGGGCAACGCCGTTCAGACCTGCTTGTTTGTGAGCATCTTGCCCTACAATCACTTGCGGAATTAGGGAAAAACGTGCCACGTACCGAAGTCGTGCGCTCAGAAAATAGAACTTTCCTTCAACTTTCTCGTTTTGACCGCCTCAATAATGGCGGCAGGCGCGGCATTATTTCGTTGTTCTCCTTGGACGCTGAGTTTGTTGGTGACCTTTCGAGCTGGGAGAAGACGGTGCGCGCTTTGGTTGAGCTAAAACTACTCGGAGCGTCCGATCTGGAAGAAGTTATTTGGCGCGCAGCTTTTGGTGAGATAATAGCCAACACTGATATGCACCACGGCAATCTATCTTTTTACTTTGAGCAGGGGAAACTCAACTCGCTGACTCCGATTTATGACATGTTGCCTATGGCATACGCTCCTAGAAATGAACAAATCACTGATTTCAATTATGTCGTTCCGACGCCGCATCCCAGAGAGGCTGCTACGTGGCGTGCTGTGTGGAAAGCTGGAATAGACTACTGGGGAAAAGTTGCCGATGAGCCAATGATCTCGCAACAGTTTCGACAAATCGCAGCCGAGAATCGTGCTGTGTTGAAAGAAAGCGAAAAAGTCCTCGACAGGTTACCGTCGTAAACAGGCCCCGACAAGGAGCTTTACCATCGCTTACGCAATAAGTCTCCCGTCTCATTAAAGACAGCTAATTGTGCTACCGCAGCGTTTGCAGTATTCCCAATCTCGAGAACAGAGGTCCCTGCAGAGCCGTCTAGCAGAATCAAAGCTCTCCGCGAGCACCGCTGTGTAAGCCTATGTCCAGGTTTGCTAATCAGCATATGGTGACGTAGTTAGAGTACTATTCTTGCCCAGCTCCTGCTGGCTATCTGCTATTTCAAAACATTTTTCGGGATTAGTGCTTTGGGCATCTTGCGCTGTTTGTCTGACAGGTAGCGCAGGATGTGACCCATTATATTGTTTTTGCTGGCTGTTTTGTGTTTTTGCCCGTTGGGGGCGGTGACATGAAACGGCCAGTATATTTTTTATGCTGCGATAGTTCCGTGAAATCCTGAAACGTTTTGGAAGGAATTAGTAGTGCCACAAGATCCCAACCCCCGAAAAATCTTGCCCTCAAACTAGGCGTCATGGTGTGCCTAGTAAAGGCCATAAAAAATGGCCCGTTCGTGCTAGATTTGGAAAACACTGTAGATATCGATGACGCGATCGAATTTGCCGTGAGACACAATCTTCATCTGTTGGATTTGCTGATCTCAAACGCAAACCAGATTGAAGACCCGGACGCTCTCTTGCAGAAATGCCGGGAACGCGGACTGGAAATTGGCGCAATCGGAACCGGCGGCGCCCCTAACGCTGAAAAAGTTTACTTTTCTCATCCTAACCAGGAAAACCGCGAGCGAGCGGTAGAACTGATTAAGCAAATGATTTTGCTGGCGGTAAAGCTCGGCCATGCGAAAATAATCATTGGCTCTATTCAGGGGCAGAAGTACACGGCGAGTACCAAGACTACCCCGGAGACGAACGAGTGGAAGGAAGAAGAATGGCCCATCCATGCTCAAGCTCACGGATACGTGGTCGAATGCATGACGGCCGTCTGCGATTTTGCCGAGATACATGGAATCACCATCGTATTAGAGGTTCTCAATGGTGGAGAAAGTAACCTTTGGACTACGCCGACGGAAGCGAATGATGTTTTTTCTGTCGTGTCGACGGACGAGAAAGTTTTGTCGTACTTAATCGATAGCTACCACTGGATCTGTCAAGGCTGGAGTTCAAGTGATTGGTGTGAAGTTCCGATTGGATATGCCCACCTTGTTGGCCATGCCCGTCAACCACCTGGACGTGCAGACGGCCTTGAGGAAGA
>QIGM01000031.1 GCA_003230795.1 bacterium | reverse complement strand
AGGCTTTTTAGGGATAGGCAGTTTCTTGATAATTTCACTATTTAATCAGCTTGGGAATAATTTGATGCTTACTACCATTCCAGCAAACGTAATCCTCGATCCTATCGTAGCCCTTGAATTACTAACTCTCGTGGCCACTTTTTTCTACATCGCTCGCGTAGTCTTAAGCGAAGAAGCAATGATGCCAAGAGAGAGCTTCCTGAAGATCCCATTTTTTAGTCAGACTGCTCAACATTTGCGTTTGGAACGGCAACTGCTTTCGTTTTTCGGAGTTGGCTGCCTGATTTCACAGCCGAAGAATTCACTAAAACAGCAACGAGCTTTTCGTCGTGCTTACGTTCGTTCCTACTAGCTGCAAAATTTTAAACTACTACGCTAAGGCTGATACCCTTGTTGTCTGAGAGCATACGAAGGTCTAGAGTGTGGATGTGTTAAAGCCACATCTAAAAGATTTAAATACCGAGCAACTTCGAGCAGTACGACATCGAGAAGGTCCACTGCTCATTTTTGCCGGCGCTGGTAGCGGTAAAACCCGAGTTCTGACTCGCCGAATAGCCAACCTAGTACTCGAAGGTGCCTCTCGCCCAGACGAAATACTCGCCGTTACTTTCACAAATAAAGCTGCTCGGGAGATGCAGGATAGAGTTGCATCTGCTCTTAGTAAAAATGGCTTCCCCGGTAGAAGCCCAACTTTTGGTAATACCAATGTATGGGTATCAACTTTTCATTCCACATGTAGCCGAATCCTACGCCAACATGCAGAGCTACTGGACTACACTCCACGATTCGCTATTTACGATTCAAGCGACACTCGTTCGCTAATAAAAAAAGTCTATAAGCAGCTAGGAATTGACCCACGAGCCATAGACCCTAAATCTATTTTAAATAAGATCGATAGAGCAAAAAATAACTATCGTTTCGCCGATAGTTTTCGGGACGATAGTTTTGAGGGTGGGGCAGAAAACTTTTCTTACTCGAACTCTGGCTCCTATGGCAGCAACGCCTTTGCAGATATCTATCAGGCATACCAAGACGAATTGCTTCGTTCAAATGCGATGGATTTCGGCGATCTACTCTGCAACCTAGTAACTCTCTTTACTCTAGAGCCAAAACTCTTGAAACAATACCAGGACCGTTTTCGTTACGTCCTCGTAGATGAGTACCAAGACACGAATAAAGTTCAGTACCAACTAATCCGCATGCTCAGCCAAACACATGAAAATCTCTGTGTTGTCGGCGATGACGATCAGTCTATTTACGCTTTTCGCGGCGCAAGCGTTGAGAATATTCTTTCGTTTAAAAAAGACTATCCTCAAGCAGAAACGGTCACACTGAACCAAAACTATCGCTCTAGTAAAAACATTCTTGATGCGGCGAACGCTGTAATTGCAAAAAATCGCAAGCGGCAAGTTAAGAAAATGCGTACAGATAACCCTTCCGGGGCACCAATTGATTCCCTCGTCGCCATCGACGAAAAAGACGAAGCACAAGCTGTCGCTCTGGGAATTCTAGAGCGTCGAGCTGAAGGAATACCTTTATCTGAAATCGCAATTTTCTACCGCACAAATGCTCAGTCCCGAGCTCTTGAGGAAGCGCTTTGCGGAACAGGCATCCCCTACGAAATATACGGCGGCTTTCGATTCTACGATCGCAAGGAGATTAAGGACGTTCTTTCTTACTATCGGTTACTGCTGAACCCAAAAGATAACGAGGCTTTTCTTCGAGTAATTAATACTCCTGCTCGAGGCCTGGGCACCACATCAGTCGCCGCTCTTATCAACTATGCAAACACAAATTCACTCCCTCTCTTACTCGCCCTGGAAAAGGCTCTAGAAGAAGAGGTGAAGTTCATGAAGGGAGCGACGCTGAAAAAGTTTCAGGCTTTTTTCGATTTAATACAAGACTTGCTCGCCGAAGCAGACGCGATCGAGCGTCTCTACCGCAGTGCTTCTACCGCCGAACACTCGGGTGAAAACGTCGATCTGTCTATAACTCTAAAAGAAGCATTACCTGCCCTATTGAAAAGAATCTCCGATGACTCCGGATATATGAACTACCTTGAGAAGCAAGACACTCCGGAAGCAGAGAGCAAAAAAGAGAATATACTCGAGCTATGCTCTGTCGCCCTTGATTTCTCCGAGAGCGCTCTCCGTCGAAACGAAGAGCTTAGTCTTCAAGAGTTTCTCGACCGCGCAAGCCTCGCCTCAGCTCTCGATAAAGATTCCGAACGCGCTAAAGATGAATCAGGCTGCGTTTCACTGATGACACTTCATCTTGCCAAGGGACTGGAATACGACGTGGTCTTCTTTGTAGGTCTCGAAGAAGGGATACTTCCACATGCCCGATCCTTCGAAGAACACGGCGCTATCGAGGAAGAGCGACGTCTTTGTTATGTTGGAATGACGCGCGCGCGCAAGCTACTGTTCCTCAGCAGAGCGCTTGAGCGTCATCGATTCGGCGGCTCATCATGGCATGGTGGTCAGGCTTCACGATTTCTCAACGAGATACCGGACTCTTTACTTAGAGAACGAGGCTATGGCGTGTAGTCATGGAATTATTTGCACCCGGAACGCTTACTAGAAAACTTCAGTACACTCATTGTATCGAGTTTTTCAACTGATATTAACACCAAGCCTTTGAGTGCTCCTCGAAACGAACGAAAGGTTGTTCCCCCTCTTTCTCCAAGAACAATCGGAGCGTAAGCAAGTCTAATTTCGTCAACAAAGCTTGATGAGAGAAAGGCTGAATGCAGCGCTGCGCCACCTTCGACTATAAGCCTCTCAATACCGCGTGCTTTAAGAGTTTTAAGTACAAACTCAATACATACTTCATCGCGCTCTGGCAGAGCCAGGACCTCGGCCTTAGCAGAAAGTTTAGAACGCACTCCTGATTCTAAGCCCGCAGGGCAAAACACTAAGGGGAGCGGTTCTTTCTTCGATTCTCCGTTATCGTTTTCAAAAAACGCTAAGCCATCTCGAAACTCCCCTGTTTTCGTAACCGTTACCCGAAGGGGATTCGACGTTTTTGTTCGTAACTCGTAATCAGCCCGCAACTTCTCCGAACGAATCCGCAGGCGAGGATTATCCGCACGCATCGTACCTGCTCCAACTAGAATCGCATCACAACTCGCTCGAAGCACATCGACTGCCTCAGCATCCTCAGTGTTCGAAAAGACAAGTCGCTCTTGACTGCAATCATCAAGAAATCCGTCAAGCGACAGCGCCGCCTTGAGCAAAACATATGGTCTTTCTGTGTGATTCAATGATATCTCCTGATTCAAAAATGGTATCAGTTCCCACTTACCCCTTTTTCAAATGCCGAATCGTGCCTTAAAAAGGGGTAAGTGGGAACTGATACCATTTTTGCTGAAGGTTTGATACGATTTACGGAGATGAAGTACCCCGTCATCAGTCCGCAACAAATCTGACACAACCTGAGTGGAGATAAAATGGCCTCAGCAGAAGAACTCTTTGAACCTAAATACCATCCTATCGAAGACTACGGCATTATTGGTGACTTAAAGACAACTGCTCTAGTTGGTCCGAATGGTTCAATCGATTTTTTCTGTTTTCCCGATTTCGATTCCCCTTCAGTTTTCTGTGCTACATCAGACTGTCGAAAAGGCGGTAAGTTTCAAATTGCCCCTCTCCTCAATGACGTACATCAGAAACGCCTCTATCTTCCAGAAACCAACATCTTACTTTCTCGCTTTCTCTCTGATGAAGGAATCGCTGAAGTATCTGATTTCATGGTCGTCGACGAAAGCTTTGGTGATCAAGCATTAGTTCGCAGAGCCAAGAGTGTTCACGGAACCGTACGCTATCGAATGATATTCGATCCGAAATTTAATTATGCTCGTTCAGAACATTCCGTCGAGAAAGTCTCGGGCGGCCTTGTCTTCACCTCCAAGGGGGAGGACGGTCTTGCCTTAAAGCTTAGAGCCGATATTCCTCTCACGATCGAGCCAGACGGCAAAGTTACAGCGGAGTTCACGCTTGAGGAAGGTGAATCCGCCTGCTTTATTCTCGAAGAAGCGAGACCAGGTGAAGATGCCGCGTCAAGCTGTGAATGGTTCAGCTCTGATGCTTTTAAAAGAACTTCTAATTACTGGCGTCGTTGGCTTAGTTACTCGAAATACAATGGACGATGGAGCGAGATGGTCCACCGTTCCGCGCTCGCGCTCAAGCTTCTCACCTCTCGTGAACACGGCTCGGTTATTGCGGCGCCTTGTTTTGGCTTCCCGAATGAAATCGGTGGAGAACGAAATTGGGATTACCGCTATACCTGGATACGTGACGCCTCGTTCACGGTCTATGGTCTGATGCGATTAGGATTCACCGACTCAGCCGGTGCGTTCATGAATTGGCTGGAGGATCGTCTCGGAGACATGGAGAACGGCTCACTCCAAATTATGTACACAATAGACGGCCGCCCAATCGATAATGAAATACATCTCGATCACCTAGAAGGCTACATGGGTTCTAAGCCGGTGCGAGTTGGTTCAACGAACCACGACCAACTTCAACTTGATATTTTCGGCGAAGTCATGGACTCAGTCTATCTGTATGACAAGTTCGGTGACCCGATTTCTCATGATTTATGGGAAAAGCTCGTACGGCTAATTGAGTTTGTTTGTAAGAATTGGCAGAAGCCGGATTCTGGTATTTGGGAAGTTCGTGGCGGAAATCGTGAGTTCCTTTACTCGAGGATAATGTGTTGGGTCGCAATCGACCGTGGAATTCGACTCTCGCTGAAGCGTGGCTTACCTGCTCCCGTCGATGTTTGGATTACTCATCGTAACGCAATTTACAACAGCGTCTTCAAAGATTTTTGGAGCGAAAAGCGTCAAGCTTTTGTCCAATTCAAAGGCGCAACTGCACTCGATGCTTCGACTCTCATGATGCCACTCGTTCGCTTAATAAGTCCAAAAGATCCTCGATGGCTCTCTACGCTTCAAGCGATTGAAGATGACCTGGTGCACGATTCGCTTGTCTATCGTTACAATGTCGGCGAAGCGTTTTCGGATTGCTTAGAAGGCACTGAGGGAACATTTTCCATCTGCTCGTTTTGGTTCATCGAATGTATGAGTAGATCAGGAAATCTACAGAAGGCTCGATACTTGTTCGAGAAGATGCTCGGCTACGCAAATAATCTTGGGCTATTCTCAGAGCAGCTTGGTCCACGCGGAGAATTTTTAGGTAACGTACCTCAAGCGTTCACGCACCTGGCTTTGATAAGCGCCGCATTTGATCTCGATCGACGCCTCTCTAAATCTGGGAAGCGATACTACTAAGCTATCAGCTTTTTCGTATTCGGTAGTGTTGAGGTAGTTGTGAATGAGCCCCACTGGGCTCATTTTTCAGGGAGCCCACTGGGTAACTCACTGGGCTCATTTTTCAACATGCCCTTCTTCAACTGGAACCTGGATATCGCCGAAAAAGTCATAATGCTCAATTCCTTCAAGCATGCCCCACGCATGGCCTTTAGTCGTGAAGAAGATTCTCGGACGACCTTTAAGGTACTTAATTTCCGGACTAAAGTGACCAACGACAACACCTAGCGTGTTTCCGCTTAGCATTTGCGCTTCATTACCTGAGGTTCCAATCGCAAGAATTTGTCGAGCGCTAAGGCTCCACTTAAGCATCACATAGCGAATCGCTAATCCAGTCGAAGCGCGAATGGGGAGTACGTCAACGAAGGAACCAAATGACATCACAATATTCGCCCTAATGTCGCAG
>QIGM01000408.1 GCA_003230795.1 bacterium | reverse complement strand
ATCTGAGAAAGTTGCCGGAGTCGTGTGGCGTCGGAAGTGTCTCACTCCCAAAGGCTTGAAATTGCTGGCATATATTGACAAAAAGAAGCTTCTCAAACAAAGATCTGGAAAAGATAAAAAAGCGCCCAATTCAAAACCTAAACGAAAGAGAAGCAGTCAGAGGAAAAAGGACATAAAGTGAAATTTTCGTGAATTTGCGCTTGATTTAATCCGAGCAGGAAAAAGAGGTGGTCACCTTTTTAGCTTGGGACTGTGTTAAACTCTAGCTAACTTGAACGGCCCCCCTAACCCGGTGAGCCTAAACGATATACTATCCCCAAATGGATTTGGTGCCATTCGTTCCAGGCACCAACGGCGGTTTTGCGAATAGCCGGCACCTCGGCCTTGAAACAATTGATAACCCCCAGATAATGGTTCCCAGCTAATAGCTGTGACCTGGAACTATTATTGGGGGGAGACTTTGCTTAATGAAGATCGCCGACAAGCTCTTTGCAATGTAGACAATCAGGTTCCCCAAGGGAGCTAGAGAGCGCAAGGTTGTGAGCTGCAATCTCTCTCGAACTTACTCCTGGAAGATCCTTTTCCTCATCCCGCAGCCGTCTTGAGTGCTGCAGGGCAACGTCTGCGATTCCGATCATAGCATCCTCTGCTCGCAGACCGATCAAGCCAGCCTTGTTATCGACGAAGGTGTAGATACCCTCCGGGAACATTCCAAAGGAATCCTTTACCCAGATACGCTCTCCACTGACGTAGTCGGTACGTAGTTTATCTCTTCTCTCCCGCTGTCGGCGTGATTTTTTTCCCATTTCTCTACCCCCAATTTTTAGATATTGAGTTTCGAACCCTTAGGCCCTTACTCTACTCTACTTATCGTTCAATTAGAGGGTTTGTTTCTTTGGCTAGGGGCTACTAGAAAAGGGCAGGGGTAACCCTAGGCAACTCCTCAACGTTACTGCTATTAATAATGTGATCGATTCCAGTTCACCCATGCCCAGCAGTTACAATTAGGTTGACTTGATGAGATTTCGCATATGCGACAATTGCAGGTAACTTTATCCAAGAAGTGTTAGGGTATTTTCCTCTTTTTCAGCACCTAGTCTACCGTTTGCTGTCGCAGAGTGAGAGAAATAAAAAAAAGGGCAAATGATGACTGAGAGCGTGTCTTCGGTTATTATGAGCTGTCAAAATAAGGAGGTACCTCTTGAGAGGACTTGTTCATATAGTCGCTGATTACAGCCCGGGAGACTTGGCGTTTGCCGAAATGATTTCTGCTCTGATGAAGGAGCTGCCCGATCACTTTCACACTTGGGGCACCTCAGTCGCTAGCTTTGATACTATTGCGCTTGGATTTGAAGTCGCCCAGCTTGGGCTGCAGGACGAAAGCCTTCGACCGAAGCATACGATAATCTACGGAAACTGCGCTCCGCGCAAAGATCGCAACGAGCCTAGGAAGAATAACGAAGGAGAGGGGATTCTATTCGCCCGTCTTAACAATGGTGTCCCTATCTTAGTAGTGAACAGCGGGTTCTCTCTTTCCTTTGTTCGGAACGATATCAGTGAATTATGGACAGTCAATGTTGATCGCGCTGGCTCCCAGTTTCGTTCTCGAGATATTTTCCCTCCGCTTGTTGGAAAAGTTGCCCGCGAAGAATTCGATTTTCTCGGCGCGATACTAGACCCGACGTCGGTAATACCTGAAGAACCGCGAGGAGTCGTCGGCTATGTAGATTCCTTCGGCAATATCAAGACAACGTACCGTCAAGGAGACCAGGAGCTAAGCGAGCTTCAGCCCGGGCAGCAAATTGGAATCACCATCCACGGAATTACGCGCCCAGCCATTGTTGCCACCGAGAGCTTCAACGTTCAAGACGGAGAAACCGCCTTCGGCCCGGGAAGTAGCGGCAGAGGTATACGCTACTTTGAGATTTTCAGACGTGGGGAGTCTATTCACGAAGCGTATCGAAAGCCGCCGGTTGGGAGTAAGATTAGTTTAGAGAAATAAATGGTTCGGGAGTAATACTCAGAAATTCAATTTTTGAGTATTACTCCCGAAAATTGCGAAAAATAACCCCTGCGAAAAACAACCTGGTGGTTGACCCAAAACCCTCCTTTAAGTGTTTGAATTTACTAGAATGGGTACTCTTGTCTCTTTGATAGTGCCCCAGATAATGGTCGTGACCTGGAACTATTATTGGGGGAACTATTATTGGGGAGCCAGCGCCTATGAACTCTGTCGGCGAGGCAGTATCATTCGACGACGACGATATACCATTCTAGGTGCGACGTGCATGTCCGCCGTAGCCTTGGCGAAGGCGGGAGTCGCATAAGTGCTGGCAGTTGTTACCGATGATACGACTGCGAGCACTTATGCAAATAAGCTGTTACGAAGATTGTTCAGCGAAGATGTAAAGTCATAGGATGTAACCGAGTTAAGGCAGCTTTTCCAAATCAGCAAGATCTTGCAATCGACCTGAAGCCTTTTTAGCTATTTTCAAATCTTCCAGTGAAATAAATGGCACTGCCCCACAGTTCTCGATTTTTTGGGTTACAGAGCTGGTATTCTTAAAAACCAAGCCTGGAATGTGCGTAAAAATTTCAATCCTCATTGGCTCTACACCCATATGAGTAATGAAGTCCTCAGCCATAAACATGTCTGAGCGAAGATTCGGGGTGTCAAAACCAAACTCCCTAAGAGAAGAAACTATTTTCTCGGCGTTATCCTGAGTTCGCTCAACCCAAATATCAATATCTCCGGTAAACCGCGGGTGACCATGAAAAGCTACCGCATAGCCACCAACAATTAAAAAACTAACTTTCTTTTCTAGAAATAACTTTAATAGATCTTTGAAGTCTTGGGGCAACGCCAGAGGGGCCATAGGATTGAACTCTTAAGAATTCTAGCATTTGGAGGCGCTCTAAACCGCTTGCGCTTCGTACATGCATCAATGATTGAGATTGAGATTCCTCGAAAGAACTCTGCGAAAGAACTGTTTTATCGAGCTCGTATACCATGATGACATTTTAACATCCCAGGGAGTAGCTTTCAATGAAAAGAGCGAGAGCACATGCTCTTGGGGCTCTGCTTCTTTTTTTCATGTATAGAGTTATCTGAATCTATACACAAATAGCCGAAATGCCGCAGCTACCCAGGGCAAGCCTCCGGGTAGCTACTACATTCTCTTCTTTGGCTTGAGTACTTCTACAAATTCTCAGCTTGTTAAATCTAGTTTGGATTTGGTGCCTTGGATTTGGTGCCAGGCACGAACAGCGGTTTTGGGGAAAATTGTTAAACTAGGACCGACCAATGTTATTACGTATTCTGTTCCGATTGATTCTCTGTTGCTTCATTGTGTTGGACTGGGGCCTGCTCCCCCGTCCGGCTTCTGCTCTGGCTGAGATAGCTTTTAATCAGGGGGAACAATTCCCGAGGAATCCCCACAAAAGTTTGAATAAAATCAGCCATGTATTCTCAAAAAGTACATAGGGTACTAGTTTTTAGTTTGAACCATACAAACTAGCTCACCCCCTCCATGCCCGCTAAATCAAAACAACTGCTTCTATTTTAGGCCTAGATCGAAAACGATTGTTTTGATATGATTCAAGCTATGGATATTGAGAGAATACTTAAGCTTCCAAAATTACTTGAGAAAAAGTCATTTTTCTTGTTTGGCCCCAGGGCCGTTGGGAAGTCTTATCTCATTAGAGAAACTCTTAAGGACTCAGTCGTCTATAATCTATTAGACCCTATAGTTCTTCGGGAGTTGGCTAAAAATCCCAAGCTGATTGAGCAACGGCAGAATGATTGGGAAAGGCTAATTGTTATAGATGAGATTCAGAAGCTTCCTGAAATTCTGAACGAAGTTCATAGACTGATAGAAGAAAAAAAAGCTCGATTCTTACTTACGGGAAGTAGCGCAAAGAAGCTTCGTAGTGCTGGTGTGAATCTTCTTGCAGGAAGAGCTTGGGAGGCTAGGCTTTTTCCTTTGATTTACAAGGAGCTTCCAAAACGCAGCCTAAATGATTTTTTGCTACTGGGTGGGATGCCAACAGTTGTTCTTAGTGAAACCCCATGGGAAGAATTAACGGCCTACGCAGCAACCTATCTAGAGCAAGAGATTCGGGCGGAAGCTTACGCGAAGGACTTGGGTCAGTTTGCTACGTTCCTAGATATTACTGCGATGAAAGTATCGGAAGAGCTGAACTATCAATCCATTGCGAATGATTTAGGGGTTAGTCCGCCAACGATTAGAAATTACTTTCAATTACTAGAGGATACTCTTCTAGGTTTTCGATTGTCCCCGTACCATAAAACAAAAAAACGAAAATCTACTAGCCGCCCCAAGTTTTATCTCTTCGACCTTGGTATTACGAGTTCTCTTCTTGAACGACGAGAACTCGTAGCGAAATCTGATGCCTATGGAAAAGCATTTGAGCATTTCATTGCTCTAGAGCTAAGGGCATATCTGTCTTACTCTAGGCGAAGTGAAAAACTTTCATTTTGGAGAAGTCAGTCTGGAATGGAAGTTGATTTTATCGTTGGGGATTCTCTTGCTATTGAAGTAAAGTCTTCTGAGTCTGTTTCAGATAGATCCCTCAAAGGGCTTAGAGCTTTTGAGGAAGAAGGGATTGCCCAAAGGTATGTCGTGGTTTCCAGAGAAAAGGTTCGTAGGAAAATAGGGCAAATTGAGATTTTACCTTGGAAAGAGTTTCTAGAATTACTTTGGGATGATCGTTTGTTGTCGTAGCTTTTCGGTCTTGCTTCTGGTGAACCAACGGACCGCAGGATTTGGTGCCAGGCACGAATGGCGGTTTTGCGAATAACCGGCAACGGTGTCGGACACCTCGGCCTGAAATAAGGGGTAACGTTCCCTTTATTACCTTCACATTGATGTGCCTGCGACAGAGAAGCGTCGAGAAGAGCTTCAAAAAGAACTAGATAAAGCTTCGGACCCAACTTCTTCTGAATTTAAAGCCTCTTCTCTAGAATACGCACGGGTAAAAGCACGCCTAGATGTGCATCGGCGAACTACGCTACTAAACTGATAAAAAAAGAGCGGTGATACTTTGTCACCGCAGAGGATCGTCATCTTTGACGTTGATGTAGCACCGTAGTCCAACCTGACGTGATGCCCTCAGTTCTATCCTCGTTTGATATTACCATGGCCGAGTGGAAACAGTGCATTTCATTTAGTAAAATCTCAACCATTTCATCAGCCTTTTCTCGTGTGTCTATATGACCGAGACCCAAATAAGCAGGGTTGTTTTCGTCTCTCATTGCTTGTAGCTGTACTACCCCGGTTAAACATTGAGTAAGAAGAATTTCGCTGGCTTCCAGCTCAAGTTGGAAGCAATCTGCATCAAATTCCTTCTCATCTGAATCGTCCAAAAAAGATTCCGAGCTGCTTAACCAATCAGCTAGCATGCTATCGCCAAATACCTTGGCCATGTTGTACAGCCGTAGTTCAAGCGTCCAAGCGTTGCCAGCAATACAAGTGCGCAACACGGCACCTCCGGATGGGAGCACACGACACAACTCTGCTTGTAAAGCTACAACTTGCTCAATGGGGAGCTGCACCCGCATTAAACCCACTCCAACGCAGTTGGACTCGACTGGAAAAGTGTCTCCACAGTATTCCTTAAAGGTCCATTGACTACTAAGAACTACAGCCTTAAGTGTCTTCGATAACTTTTGTGCACAAGCTATAAAATCCATAATACTACCTCATATTTAGAACCTTAAC
>QIGM01000458.1 GCA_003230795.1 bacterium | reverse complement strand
GCTGGTTCGGGCTGTCACGTAGAGCTTGAGAATACTCGACTTAGTCTTCTTCCACTCTCAGCATCTACTGAGAACGTAAAGATCATTCACCCCAATGAATCACCAAGCGCCGGATTTCGAGCTGAGCGCATTAGTGTTCGATTGAGATTTCTTCCGCTTTTCCTGAAAAGTGTAATTCTCGATGACCTCTTAATCGACGGGGCGTCTGTACATAGCTTTGGAGCTGATACCGGATTTTTAAATACCATGGAGTTCCTCTTTAGTAAGGAGCGCCGAGCCAGAGAGGAGGCCGCTCGGAAGAGTGCCTGGCATGATAGTTTTTCTCAAGGTTGGAAAATCTGGGTTCCACTTGTGGCAATTGAGACCAAAGATGGCGGTGCGAATCAGTTCATCTTAGGTGAAGACATGGCCTATATCTCTGGTGATAAGGTTTATTTCGAGGCGCGTGACCCAACTGGTGAGCCGCAAGATCCAGTGCAAGTGGTTACCTGGGCAAGAGGTGTTGCTTTGGAAGGGGCGGAGTTTCTTCCAAGGAGTCTTGGTTCTTTAGAAGCTACCGGTACGATTGGCGGTGGTGTAGTTCGTTTTACCGAAGCTATTTTAAGTGGAGAAAGTCAGGGGCAGGAGGGAAAGACTTCTCGTACGAGAGCTCGGGGGGCGCTCTATATTGCGGGTGAGGGGAAGTACAAGCTCGACTGGAGCTCTAGCCTGCATGATGCCTACCTGAGCGCTCTTATAGAACCAGTCGTGACGGACTCAAGGAATCAAGCGACTCTTACCCTTAACGGTACCGTAAGCGGTGAGATTCTTGATCCTCTAATAGAGGCTAACTTCGATTTTAAGGCAGAGCAGTTCGAGGCTTTATCATTAGATTCGTCTTGCTTGCCTAAGCAGCTTCGAGGGGTGATCTCGGGCTCAAAGAATCGACTATCGTTTCAGAACGTCTTTGCAGATACTCTTGTCCGAGACGGAGAACTCCGCTACGAGTTCGCGCAATCTAGTTTTCAGACTAATCTCAATATCGTTACCGACGAGGAGCAGGCGTTTGTCGAGGAGTGTTTTCTCGCCAAGGTGAGTGGGTTAGAGTCTGCGGAGAAAAGAGCTTCGATGACTCAAGCACTGACCAAGGCCGTATCGAACTCTCGCGCAGAGTTTACCGCGGAAGGAACCTTGGAGCCCTTTCGTTTCCTTGGTACGCTTAGTGCTGAACTGAACCGCCGTGACCCGAGTTTCCGATCCAAACTCGATTCAAAACTAGATGTGACGGAATCTGTTTTTAGCGCCACATTGCGCGAGCGCGGAGTTTTGCCTCAGATTCAACCGGAGCCACCAAGTGAGAGTCAATCATCAAAAGGCGCACCAAAAGGAGCAACACGTTTTCAAACAGCGACTAACTCTAACGCCGATCTAAGTCTCAGCTACGGCTTTGATGACGGCCGTCTCGAGATTCAGAAGCTAAATTTTACTCGATATCCGCTTGTGAAGCTTCTTCTTCGAGCGACTCCTTTTCTTGATCACGAACAGTTCGCAATGATTAGTTCCGAGATTGACTCTCAGAGCACGATAGACGGGCAAGGGAAAGCAAGTATCGATTTTGCGACGAACGAAGCCACCGGGTCCGGTAACTATCTTCTGCAGTCAGTGGCAGTTGCTTCGCTAGGAATCGATGAGCTTCAGCTTCCGTTTAAAGTCAGCGAAAAAGGTATCGCTTTGACTGCGGGAAAAGCGCGCATGTCTGCAGGAGAAATTGCGATCAATATGCTCCTTGGTCACGAGGGGGAACTCTCTGGGGCGCTTTCATTCCAAGACTTGAAGCTACGAGAGCTACCTATTTCGAAAGACTATTTTTCGGAATTTTTGCTCGATATGAGTGGTTCTTTCGATATTAAAGGGAGCATTGAGAATCCGGTCTATTCGGCGAAGCTTGATTTACACTCTTCAAGCCTCTTGGAAGGTGAACAATTACGTCAGTCAGAAATTATCGTGAACGGCACGAAAGAATCACTCACCGCAAATGCGGTGCTTTTTGATACTGCCGGCAAGATAGAACTCAACCTTCCCTTAACTGAGGATGGTCGACTTAGCGTTAAGGCGGAAGCAAATGACTTGCCACTGTCGTTTCTCTTACCGCCTGCGGCAAGTGACGTAGTGAAGCGATCCTCGGGTCAGCTTACTGGTGTGTTGAACTATCGAGGCGAACGCAGTGAACCACTTCTTGGTTCTGGTGAACTTCAGATCACGAAAATTCGAATCGATCATGAAGATCTATTCTTGGAGAATCCTCAGCCGCTCATAATTCGAATTAAGAATAAGCGACTTGATTTCGGCACATCCATACTGAGTATCAACAAAGAGCTTGTCTCTGTTAAGGGATATCTTGATGCAGAGACCGGTTGGAATGCATCGGTCAAAGGTACGATAGCACTAGGAGAGTATCTTGCTGACTTACCGCGCATTGAGCAGCTCTCCGGTGGACTTGATGTAGACCTTATCGTTAGTGGATCACCTGAGGCACCAAGCTTCGTCGGTTTTGCGAGTTTAAACGATGGATCGGTATCGGTTCCTCTTGAGCATACCGTGATCGGCGCCGACGACATAGAGGCTCTTATTGAGTTCGATTCCAAAACAATGATTCTAAGAGAGCTCTCTGCGCGTATTGGCGGAGGAGTGATTACTGGGCAAGGGACCTTAGTCAACTTTTTTGACGAGACAGCACTTGCTGCTGCACTCGAGTTTCAGGTGGCTGACATTGCGATAGCTCCCGTCGAGAATTCACTTCTCCGATTCGGAGGACCATTGAGCGTGAAGAAGAAACCGACTGAAGTCGCAAAGGTAGAAGGCGAGCTTCGTATTTCTTCGGCGCTTTACGAAAGCAAGATTAGCCTTAGAGAAGTTCTTTCGGCGCTGACCAGTTGGTTCTTACCCAGTGGGCAGGCTCGGCCAGGTACCTCGACGAGAGTTTCTGGTCTTTCAAGTGACCGTGAGAGTGAGGGAGTCATGCTTGATATAAAGATAGTCGGAGACAATGGTATTCTCGTCGATACAAGTTTTGCTCAGGCGGAGCTTAGTGCAGATTTTCTTGTTCGTGGGGAATCGTCTGCACCCACTATACGTGGGGAGATTGCGGTTCTCGACGGTCAATTTGGTTTCCAGTCGACCCAATTCGATATACTCGCTGGCTCATTGCTGTTTTCTGGAGAGAGCGCTCAAAGCGATCCGGAAATTGAGATTGTCGGCGAGTCTACGGTGCGAACATTAACAGGGGAAGAGCAATTGGTCCGTGTTCTAGTTTCAGGTCGTCTTCGTAACCCGGTGTTGCAGTTTACCTCAGATGGTGGATTGTCGGAGCGAGAAATTGTTGGGCTCTTAGGAGCTGGTGGAGACTCCGGTGCAGGCTTTTCTATTCTCCAAGGCAAACGTGAGCCGCGAACATTCCGGGAGCTTATCAGTCCGGCCTCAGACCTCAGCCTAACCGATCGTCTTGTTGGGCTTACTGGGTTTCGGGATGTACAAATTCAAACCAAACTCTCGCAGTCAACTGGAGAGTTTGTGCCTTCTGTATTAGCCTCCCGTCCTGTGACTGAACGAGTTGATCTCGATATAAAATCTGAACTATCAGGAGAGCGAGCGAGTGAAGTTGGAGTGACATATCCCCTTACTCCTTACCTTGAGCTGATCGCAGGTTGGTCGAATGTAAGCTTCACCTCAGATGTAAACGATAGTTCCGGGTCGTACGAAATCGGCGTCGAATACAAAAAGACTTTTCCCGGCTTTTTGTTCTGGAAGCCCAAAGAGCTTAAGGAGGGGCGAGAATGAGACTTCTCTTGCTCCTCGTTCTTTGGTTTTGTTCGACTCCGAGCAGTCTATTAGCGGCGCCAGTGCTTCTGAAAAATTCAGAATGCGTGAATACTTGGTGTTCGCAAGGACTGTCGCGATTTGAAGGAGAGATCGTCGATCGTATCAGTTTTCTTACGTGGGTGAACCTTGACCATGCGGAGTTGTTGAAAAGCACAGAACTTACTTCAGGCTTTCCTTTTTCTTTGAGCGTGGTGAAGCGTTCAATTGAGAATCTCTATCTACGAGATATTTTTCAGCATATAGAGCCACGTATGAAAAAAACGCCAAACGGTCTTCATCTTCAGTTTGTGCTTACGCCAACGCTACGAATCGCTGATATAGAATTTAGCGGAAATTTTAGCCTCTCTGATTCTGATCTACGGCGTAGCGTAAGAGTGAGACCAGGCGTGTTACTCGATATCGATGTATTGAACGCGTCTCGTGAGAGACTACTGCAGAAATATCAAGAGAAAGGCTTTTATTCGGCAGAAGTATCACTGCGTTTGGAAGAGTCCTTGGCCGAGCCGCAAGTGCTAGCCACTTTTTATATAGTCGAAGGTCCTCAGTCTAGTTTATCCGTCATCGAGGTTAGCGCTGATTTGCCTGCCGATATTGCTGACTTGCCGCAGACAATACGCGGCTATGCGGAAGGACTGCCTGCGAGTGACGATGTGGTTGAAAGAATTCGTTGGGAGACGCTGCTTGCAATAAGAAAGGAAGGCTATATTCAAGCGTCGGTAGAAGTTCTGGAGAAACGCTATCAGAGCTTAACGGGTGAAGTAGAGTTGACTCTTAGAATCAGTCCTCGAAGTCCCATCACTTTTTACTTTAACGGGAACTCAGCTATTAGTGATGAGGAAATGCTCAAGCCGCTTCGACTGATGACTAGGCGAGTACCTTTTAGTCCGAGCGCAATCCAGTCTTTGCGTCGTGATATCGTGGAGCTCTATCAAAGACGCGGATACTACTTTGCGACAGTTGAGGAAGGATCTTCGAAGGACGAAGAAGGTCGTACGAGTTATCGAATCGATATCAATGAAGGAGATGTTTGGAAATTTTCCAGTATCCGCTTTTCTGGGAATGAACGCGTGGAAGACGACGTGCTTCGAGAAAAGATAGAATCTTCGCCGAGTGGTTTGCTGCTCACTCGATTATGGCGACCGCGCTATCTGGTAAATTCTATCGTAGAGAAGGATAGAGTTGTCTTAGAAAATTTTTATGCTTCAATTGGGCAAGCGGGAACGTTTGTTTCTACAAAGATTTTGACTGAAGAACATGGTGAGCTTGCGCTTGAGTTTGTTATCGAAGAGTCAGAAGCGCGCACTGTGTCTAGTGCTGAAATTGAATGGGAAGGAGCGATTAGCGAGAGTGGTGCGATTTCTTCAGAAGTAGTTCAGTTGCTTAACATTTATCCTCGATACGAAACCGGTGAAGACTTTGTAGATCAAAAGGTAGAACTCGAACGACTCAGAATTGAAACGAGGGTGAGAGAATCAGGCTTTCCTAAGGGACGTGTGAGTGTTCGCTACGATGAGGAGGAAGGGCTTCTACGTTTCATTGTTGTGCCAGGTGAGGCTATTCGCATTGGTAGGATCTGGCTTCAGGGCAATAATTATACTCACGACCGTGTAATTCTGCGAGAGCTTAGCGTTGACGAAGGCGATCCGTGGCAAAGCGATGCGGTTGCTCGATCACAAAGAGCGCTTTATGGCCTCGGCTTTTTTCGTAGAGTTGAAGTTGGCCCCTTAGATGGCGTGCTTGACGATCCCGAAGAAGACCTGCGGGTGAGAGTGCTTGAACGAGATACCGGAAGTGTGAGCGCGGGGCTCGCGTTCACCACGGAAGATGGCGTACATCTTTCTGGCGAGCTTGCGCAGAGGAATCTATTTGGAGGAGGGAGTGGTTTGATCTTCGGGGTTGATAGTTTTTT
>QIGM01000059.1 GCA_003230795.1 bacterium | reverse complement strand
GTTTTTGCTGTGTTTTGATGACTATCCTCTCTGTCCCCTTCCGGGTGGAACGTTCAGGCGCCACGTAGGCTTCTCTGTCCATTGCGGGGCAACATTACGTAATCAGATGGATACTCATCTAGAAAGAAGAGCCTCCGTGGCGACTGAACGGACCCTCCGGTAGGAGACATAGGGGATAGTCATCAATACACAGGAAAAAGCGTTTAGCTTTTTCTCCACTGAAGGCTACTGCCGGAGCAAGGGATTTTCTTAAATCAAAGAATTCCCACTACAGCGAAAGCTGTCGAGACTCCCCCTTCTTGATGACTATCACGCCTCTAGGTCTTCGAGGTGTTGTCTGCCAGCAGAGAGGGCTCTTCTGGCCGCGGCAAGGTTAATTGCGTAACAAAGAAAAACACAGCAAGCCATTCCCAGATAGTAATCACGGGTGTTCATCTGTTGCACGAAACCCGGGACACTGGTGAGTATAAACAAGAACCCAGTTGGAATAATCGTTAGCACGATACATCCCAAGGCGAGCAGCATATAGACTAGACTTCCGAAACTAGCAGTGACTTGGGAAGGAGAGTCCCAGTCGAAACGCGCAAATACTGCGCCTACACCCACGGCGAGACCAGTAATTCCAATACTTATCGCGATAGCAACTACCGCACTGGCGAGCACGGTGCCGAATGTCGCCTGAATCGCCATGGTGCCAGAGACTAGAAGAATGAGCGATAGAATAGAGATTGGAATAAACCAGGTATAGACTTTATATCTCAGGAGTTGAGCTATGGTAAGCGGCGTAGAGCGCATTATCGCGTAGGCTCGACCTTCAAGACTGATTGAAGGAAAAACGAAACGAGTTGCAATTGCGGATACAACGCAGGCGCCAAAAGCGATGTTTGCGATCGAGAGAACGACTTGCCACCAAGCGAGACCTTCGTCACTGAATTTCGATGCCACTCGAAGAGCGCGAAAATTATACAAGTAGATAAACGTCAGCATAAGCAGCATCAACAGTTGTAAGGACTGCAAAGTGTCGCGGAAGAACGTTTTTACTTCCTTCGCGCAAAGTGCACGAAACTGAGAGGCGTTTGGTAGAAAAAAACGACCTATCGAGGCGCCAATGCCAGAATGATGAATCCGCATGGTTCGTCGGCTATTGCTTGCGCGACTCCAACCGCGAAAAAAAAGGCAACGAAAGAGAATAAAGCCTACGGTGAAGCAAGCGATTGATGTTCCGACGAGCAGGGCAATGAGTCTGCCAGTTGAGTTACTCACTACGCCGAAATAGCTTGCGAGTATCTCGCTCAGCCAACGGGCTGGTGACCACACGGGCTGAGGATCGTCGGTAGAGTAGAGAAAATGAATAAGTTCGTTGAGCTTCTCTTGATCGCTCGAGAGCTGTGGGCTCGACCCATGATTCAAGTAGAGTAGTAAGCCTGCAATGAGAAGAGCGGCGATTACGAGCAGATCTCGCATTCGATGTGGTGAAATCAAATTTACAAAGATCAAAACAAAGATCATTCCAAGTGAAGCTGGAATAATCACAAAGGGAAAGAGCAAGCCCAGGGAAACGGGAACAAAACTCCACGAGAGGTCCATTGCTTGATGAAGTCCAAAAAGCGCAGGAATCGAAAACAGAAGGAACATCCAACTCGAAGTTAAGACGACTTGAATTAGGCGGGATGTATAAAGAGCGAAAGGTTTTACTGGCGCTCGCAGTAGGAGCGGGAGGTCTTTTGCAGAAAAAAGATAGCCAAGTGCGGCAATGCAATTAGAGAAGAGTAATAAAAGAAAGAATGCAAACAAGCAGATACTCATCAATCTGGCGAGTATCAAGGGATCGAACTGAGGGTGGTCGCGAATCTTGCCGATAAAGGTATTCGTGCCGACAAATATTCCGACAGCTGCAAGCGCGGATAATACTACCACAGCGAGTTCTCTATTAAAGAGACTTCGCCTCGACTCCTGAAGGAACCGATTCTTGATTGTAAGCAGATGTGGTTTTAACAGAGGGAGTGCCACTATCTATCCTGCGCTTAGAGTTCGTGCGAACCATGTTCTCCACTTCCATCGCTTTCCGCGATGATTTGAAGAAACACATTCTCTAAATCAGAAGCATCCGATTTTGCTCTTTTATAGAGCTCCTCGAGGGTCCCCATTGCGACAATTCGTCCACGTCGAATGATTGCGAGCTGGTCTGCAATTTCTTCAGCAACCGAAAGCGAGTGCGTTGACATAAAGATAGTCATTCCATTCGCAGCACTTTTCTTCAGTGTGTCTTTCAGCAACTTTGCGCCGCGTGGATCGAGACCAACCATTGGTTCGTCGATGACAAGCACTGGGGGGTTATGGATCTGGGATGCACACATAAGCAGGCGTTGCTTCATTCCGTGGGAATAGCCGTCGATGAGATCGTGCTCCCACTCGGCCAAACCATATAGTCCGAGAAGGTCTGCCATTCGGGTTCGGGCTGTTTTGGGTTCGACCTTGTAGAGATCGGCCATGAACATGAGAAACTCCCGCGCGGTAAGTTTGCCGTACAGGTATGGTCTGTCGGGAATTACACCCATGAGAAACTTCGCTTCGATTGGATTTTTTTGGATATCGTATCCGCCAATTTCGGCAGTTCCAGAGGTTGGCTGCAATACTCCGGTGAGCATCCGAATTGAGGTAGTCTTTCCCGCTCCATTGGTGCCCAGAAACGCAAATATTCGCCCAGGAGGCACCTCGAGATTAATGTCGTCGACCGCAACAAAGTTCCCAAATTCCTTTCTTAGATTAATGAGTTTTATCATGATTCTCAGATGCCTTATGGGTAATTAAAGAAGGGATAGTAGATTCGTTTGTGAGGGCGTCCATAATTCCGATTGCCACTTGCGGTGGCAGCAGTTGGAAGTACGTACTTATATCAAGTAGCGAGTCTAACGGTGCTTCGCTCATGGTCTCGACTTGTGATTTGCATTTCTTGAAAGCTGAAAGACTCAAGGGGCGAATATCGTCAAGGGGTCGAGAGTGAATGGCTGCGCTTTGTACGATTTTGCTCAACTTCGGTGGTATTTGAAGTGAATACCTCTCTGACCCTCTCATCGTAAGGAAGACGGCCGGAAGTGTATCAAATGAATATTCGCTATCCATTGGTCCTGCCGTAAGTCGAACGTGCACCTTTTTTGACTTCGCAACAGAATAGACACGCAGGCTTCCCTGACCAAGCGCGAGGTCAATGTTTACAGTCTCGAGAGCCTTAAAGGCGTTGAATCCAAGTTTCGCGGAACTCTTGAGTAGCAGTCGTT
This sequence comes from bacterium, assembly GCA_003230795.1. GTDB lineage: Bacteria > Bdellovibrionota_C > UBA2361 > SZUA-149 > SZUA-149 > SZUA-149. The sequence goes on along the minus strand of QIGM01000059.1, from coordinate 2,524 downwards.
TTTCACCGCTTCTCACAATTGTTGACCCGGAGGTTCGCAACTCTAAGTGACTCTTGTTCTCTGGGTCATTTGATTCAATCGCTTCTCGGTTTAGAAGTTGCGATTGAACGAATGAGGTGCAGGTATCAGCATCGTTCGAATGGCGAGTGCCCCAGTAGGATGGACTCTCAGAAAACAGTTTGTCGAACGGGGAGCCTGGCGCCGCATAGGTTTTCGCGAGGCTAGCACTGCTTATCACAAAAATTGATAGCCACCCCAGCACCAGGACTGATGCGATAGCTCTCGGCAAGCACTTGCGCGTGCGCATGCTCTTAGGAACGTCGTAGCGTGCCACAGTATGCTCTGAACTGTTTTGTTCTTCAGCCATTGCGTAAGTAAGGTTGCGCGATTAATGTCACGTTTAGTGTTTGTTTAAAGGTATAATCCCTGTCGCCGAGTTCCTCGTCCTGCTTTCTATGAGTATGACTGAGCCTACTGTGAGCTTGGGCCTTCTGCGAGCTTGGAAGTCTTCTGTGTTTAGATTCGCGAAAAAGCTCTTCGGAGCAGCTTTTCTTAGCTTCATACTGTTAAATCCAGCGCTCCTCGCTGCAGAACCGCGATTTGGTCTCTGGGTGGAGTCAGAGGGGGTAAATCGGCCCTTTGTTTCGGAAAAAACCGTCCGTCAGCTGTTAGATTATTCCGCTGAGGTGCCTTTAAGCGATCTTTATTGTCAGGTCTATCGTAATGGGCGCTCTTGGTACCCTTCGATGATGGCTGATGACACGCCTTATCGGCTTGCCCGACAGGGAGGGACTGACCCGCTGAGACGGATAATTGATGAGTCGCACAAGCGTGGGCAAAAGGTGCATGCCTGGTTCAACGTCTTGCGCATCATCAGTAACCGCAACGCTCCACTACTTCGGACTATTGGGGCGGAGGCAGTGTTGAAAGATAGCGACGGTAATTCTCTACTCAAATACAACGGTCGAGGAGTTGGTCCCGGAAGAGTTGGGAAGCATTTTCAGCTTGGGACCCAGGGGTATTGGCTTGAAGCAGGCTCGGTTCGAGTTCGTCAGTATATAGTGGAGACGATACGAGACTTAGTTCTCGCCTACCCAGATATCGATGGTATTCATCTGGATATGGTCCGATTTCCAATTTCTATGCGCCAGAAAGGAAAAACTGGCGGGGGCTCTCGTCCTTCCTTTGGTTTTTCCGAAGAGTCTTTGGGGCGTTTTTTTGAGTTTACCGGCCGAGATTCGCCGTCTCTAACGCCAAGCATGATTCGCAAGCTTCGGCACAGTAAGTCATGGAAGACCTGGAAACGCGCTCAGGTAACTCTGCTCGTGTTCCAAATTAAGGAAATGCTCAATAGCATCGCGCCGCAGCTTGAGCTCTCAGCGGCTGTTGTTGCCTCTCCTCATCGCTCCTATAATGAAGCGTATCAGGACTGGGGGGAGTGGATGAAAGGTGGCATTGTTCAGACTGTGTTGCCTATGGCCTACACGAAGAAAACAAATCTCATTCGTGACTACACCAAACACGCGACTAGCGTTTCATCGAATGGGGAAGTGATTATGGGTTTGGGTGCTTGGCTTATGAAGAGAAACACTCCGCTCCTCGCTAAGCAGGGCCAAACGGTCATGCGTCACGAGGCGGACGGAGTGATACTTTTTTCGTATTCAAACCTTTTTGGAACCGCTGGGAAAAAAACCGTGGTAGATTTTGGGCGCTTAGTCTTTCCGGTGCTCAAGTAGATCTTGAAGCACAACTTGCGTGACCATATAGATTTCTTCTTCGTCAGAAGTTGATTCACTCGCTGCATCAGAAATAGCAGTGATTAGATCGCCGAGTGTTGTTTGAATTACTTGAGATTTCATTGTATCCGTCGAATTTCTCATCAGTTTGCTCCGTAGAAAGCCCTTTATTTTCTGGCTCCCTACTCCTCTAGCCAAATTAATACGCTCTGCATCCAGCCGTAGCGTTTATCTCTGTGAATTAAGATGCGTTTAAGAGAAATCGGTCTGACTTTTAATGTAATAAGTTCGTCACTATTGTGAGCCATAGAAGCAACGGGGTGGGCGATGAATCTAGTCAGGTATTTAGGGGTCGAGCAGCCACAGCCAGCTTGCTCTGAGCGAAATACTCAGGTAATCCTGAGCCCCTCATGCCGGAGTGGTGGAATTGGTAGACGCGCTGGACTCAAAATCCAGTAGGGGCAACTCTGTGCGAGTTCGAGTCTCGCCTCCGGCATTTTAGTTGTCACGATTTTTGCGCTTTGCGCGCAAAAATTCGTGCCAACTAAAATGCTTCTTATATGCCCCCTCCCCGTTCGGGGGCGTTCAAACGCCACGCAGGCTTGTTGCTGAGGCGTTTAGCTGTTGCTTATCGCTTGAAATTTGCCCAACGTATCACCACCATCAAGATGAATGCTAAGTTTTTCGATGGTGAGAACGCAGGAACTCTCAGGATGGTGTTGCATCCTAGCGAGTACGCTTGGTCAAGTGCCGGCGCTCACTGTGAGTTGAGAAAAGACAGTCTACTT
>QIGM01000075.1 GCA_003230795.1 bacterium | reverse complement strand
GTAAGTGCATCCACCACTTTTTTCGGGCTATGCCCAAGAGAGCACACACAATGTCCGCCATAAAAATCGACGTACTGCTTACCGTCCTCATCGGTGACAGTCATTCCTTCCCCACTCTCAACGGTGAACGGATAGGAGACATGCGAGTAGAGATCTGCGAGTGCGTGTGCTTCGATGCTCATTCTTTCTTCCTTTCGGTTACTCTAAATTGGACGCAATGCTGGAGTTCGAAGACCAAGTTCCTCGCTCAGACCAGCATTGAGGTTGATATTCTGTATTGCTTGCCCAGCCATTCCCTTAACCAGGTTATCTAATGCAGAGGTAATCACGACTTGAGAATCACGAGCCGTTACGAAGATGTCGCAGAAGTTACTTCCTACAACATCTTGAAGTTCAGCCGGCTTATCTGAAATTCGCACAAAGAAGGAATCCGCGTAAAATTCTTCGTAGAGAGCCTTCAAATCGTCTGCGCTCATCGCATCTTTGAGCTGTAGGTAGCAGGTTACATACATTCCTCGAGCGACAGGAATTACATGCGGCGCAAAGCTTGTTTGCAACACTGTACCGCTCGCATCTCCGAGTGCTTGTCGAATCTCAGGTTCATGACGATGTTCGAGCACCTTGTAGGCATTCACGTTTCCGTGGCGCTCAGGGTGATGAAACGTTGAGTCTGGAGTCTTTCCACCGCCAGAACTACCGCTCTTCCCATCAAAAATTATCTGTCCCTGGTGCAAGCCCTGCGTTACGATCGGAGCAGCGGCAAGTGTGGCGGAGGTCACAAAACAACCGGGATTCGAGATGTGCTTGGCTTTCTTGATTTCCTCTCGTCGCAACTCGGTCATCCCGTAGCAGAATGCTTGCTGCACGTAGTCACTTGCTGATGATTCAGGATAAAACTTCTTTCTTTGTTCTGGGTCTGAAAGACGAACATCACCAGAGAGATCCAAAATAGAGATTTCCTTCGCTTCTGCCTCGTCGATAATCTCAGAAATTCTCGTGCCAGATGCGCCATGAGGAAGTGCCGTTATCAGATACGATTTCTCGTAGCCTTTCAGCTTAGACAAATCGAGTTCAGAGTCGAAGCACTGATCGTAGAAGCCACGAAGATGAGAGTGTCTGCTGACGAGGCTCTCTCCAGCAGCTGAAGTAGAAACGACACTAGCGACTTCAATACCGGGATGTTGCACCAGCAGACGCAACAGCTCTCCAGCTCCGTAACCGGTACCACCTAACAAACTGATTCCAATTTTGCTCTTCATACTACTCTCTTATTCAAGGTATTTAGCTCTAGCCCCTCGCCTTCGACCATACTAGATGCGTCAAAGACTCCTGGAAATCAGCCGAGTAAATTGCGAGGAAAATCGTGTCGTCTCCTGCAATGCTCCCGGCCAGCCCTTCAGGCACTACCGCATCAAGAGCTGCGGCAATCATACCAGCCGCACCAGGGTCCGTTTTAACCACAAGCATGTTCTCACCGACACTCTCCACGCTCTTCACAAGCGAACGAGGCAGAGTGTCTACATGGGTAGAAGTAGAAACACCGAGAGCGTACCGCCCTTCGATCTTCACTACACCAAGTTCGCGAAAGTCTCTGCTGATACTTGGTTGGGTAACCGCGTATCCCATCTCGTTCATTACCTCCACGACTTCACTCTGATTAGAGAGATGCCTGGAGTCGAGAAGATCTCTCAGAGCGGACTGTCGTATTTCTTTGTCTTCGGCTGCGCGCATAAATATTCACTCATTTTAAACCTGATGCATAATTATGCATAGCAGTGAAAAAGTCAAGCATTTTAGGGGTGTATTTACGCTCTCAGCGATTTAAGTAACTCTGACTATCACTTCTTTAGGCCTGATTTGGACTAAAACTGATTTTTATGCTCTTCATAACACAACGTTTTTTCAATTTCCTATGAAAGCACTTAAGTTTTGTGGGTTGTTTCGGAATCTACTTTCCAAAGATTTTTGGTACAGGCAAATTCTGCTGTCTTTCGGTGCGTATTGGCTAATTAAGAGGAGGACTTCATGACTCTGTTGAACATTCGAAACGATGCAAAGTATTCGATTTTAGTTCCCACCAGCATGGGTATACGGATGACTCCAACTAATGATGAACCAGTTGGAGTTGCAAAAACCTTCCGTCTTCACGCAACCAGCGCAGAGACAAATGTCGTAAGTCCTGCATCGTTTCTTGGTAAGCCGGGCGTGGTCTTAACAGTTCTGCGCGAGAACTCTCCTATTGGCCGACATATTGAAACCGATCTTCGTGCGCGAGGAGTGCACATCGAAGCAAAGCGCGTCACTATTGATGATCCCTGGGGCGGACGCCATCAAATAAATTTTGCGGATGCTGGCTGCGGTGCCCGAGCGCCTAGGGTTTATAACGACCGTGCAGGTGAGTTGGCTAAGGACTACCTTAAAGTAGAGGATTTTGATTTGCCAAGAATTCTTGGTGAAGAAGGCGCAGCAATAGCCCATATCTCAGGGTTGATTGCAGCAGTTTCACCGGCAACCGGCCAACTTTGCTTAGAGATTGCGAAGGCCGCAAAAGAATACGGTACTCTTGTTTCTTTTGACCTCAACCATCGTGCGACTTTTTGGAAGGGCCGCGAGAAAGAGCTCCACACCTTGTTCACTCAACTTGCGTCGCTTGCTGATATTCTCGTTGGAAATGAAGAAGACTTTCAACTCTGTCTTGGGCTCGAAGGTCCAGAGGCCGGAGGAATGGGACTAGGAGCGAAGATCGATGGCTTTAAGGGAATGATTAGCACCGCTCGCGAACAATTTCCGAATACGAAAGTTTTCGCAACGACTCTGCGCGAAGTTATCAATGCCGGAGAGCACAAATGGGGCGGTATCATGTATGCGGATGGTTGGCATGTCGAAGAGCCGCGCAGCATCTTGGTTCGCGACCGTATCGGTGGCGGCGACGGTTTTGTCGGTGGCATGCTCTACGGGGTGTTGAAGAACTGGGAGCCTGAGAAGTGGTTACAGTTCGGTTGGGCAACCGGCGCGCTTGCTGTGACGAGCAACACCGACTATGCACAGCCGGCTGATGAAGCTGAAATCTGGGCAATCCATGAAGGAAACGCTCGGGTTCAACGCTAAGGCGTTTTTAACGCTTTTAACTGGTAGATATTTAACTGGCAGATATTTAACTGGCAGATATTCTTTTTTTCAAAGCAGGAGACAAGCATGAGTGAACTATCAGATATCGGACTTATTGGTCTCGCGGTCATGGGCGAAAACCTTGTTCTCAACATGGAGAGTAAAGGCTTTAGCGTTGCTGTCTATAATCGTTCAACCGAGGAAGTCGAGCGCTTCGTAAACGGTCGAGCGAAAGGAAAGGCAATCACCGGGTGCAAAAGTATAGAAGAGCTATGCACGAACCTCAGCCGCCCCCGTAAGGTGATGATGATGGTTCGTGCAGGTGCCCCTGTGGACTCGGTAATCGAACAACTTATTCCTCATTTGGAAGAAGGAGACATCATAATAGACGGAGGGAATTCACACTTTCCTGACACAAACCGTCGAACTGAAATGCTGGAGAGCAAAGGGATTCGCTTTGTCGGCACAGGAGTTTCTGGCGGAGAGGAAGGTGCGCTCCACGGGCCTTCGATAATGCCCGGAGGTTCTGCGGAGGCCTGGCCAGATGTCAAACCGATTCTTCAGAAGATTGCCGCAAAAGTTGAGGATGGCACTCCATGCTGCGATTGGATTGGGCCTGCCGGTTCAGGTCATTTTGTGAAGATGGTTCACAACGGTATTGAGTACGGCGATATGCAGCTTATTTGCGAAGCCTATCACTTGATGAGCAATGTGCTTGGACTTTCCAATCAAGAGCTGAGTGAGGTGTTTGCTGAGTGGAATAACGGCAAGCTCAACAGCTTTCTCATTGAGATTACCAGTGAAATTCTTGCTAAGAAGGACGATGATACCGGAGAGCATGTTGTAGATTATATCCTTGATACTGCAGGCCAAAAAGGAACCGGGAAGTGGACTGCGTCAGTCGCACTCGATCTAGGTCGTCCCTTGACCCTTATCGGGGAAGCGGTCTTTGCAAGGTTCCTTTCCGCTCTCAAAGAAGAACGTGTTGAAGCAAGTAAGATTCTTCACGGGCCAGCAGTTAAGAACGATATTGATCGCCAGACCTTCATCGATTCTGTTCGGGATGCGCTCTATGCCTCAAAGCTTGTATCGTACGCTCAGGGATTTACGCTCATGCGCGCCGCGGCACAGGAATTTGGCTGGACAATCAACTACGGGGCCGTGTCCATGATGTGGCGCGAAGGATGTATCATTCGCTCGAGTTTCCTCTCTAAAATTAAAGAAGCTTACGAGCGGAACCCCGACCTAGCAAGCCTGATGCTCGACCCATTTTTCTCCGAAACCCTCAACAGCTCACAGACAGAGTGGAGGGAAGTCATCTCAGTAGGAGTGCTGCAAGGAATTCCTACACCCGCAATGAGTGCTGCTCTGGGCTACTTTGACGGCTACCGCTGTGAGCGCTTGCCGGCGAATCTGCTCCAAGCTCAACGTGACTATTTCGGTGCCCATACCTATGAGCGACTCGATAAGCCACGCGGAGAGTTCTTTCACACCAACTGGACAGGCCGTGGGGGGGAAACCTCTTCGACGACCTACAACGCTTAAGGGGCCTGTTTTTCAACAGGCCCTTAAGGTAACAGGCCCTTAAGGTAGCGCTTGCCCCGCTATTCTGATTACTGGCTACGTAAAATAGCATCACGACCGTTTATTCGCCGATCTTGAAAGAGAAGCCTGAGAGAGAAAAAGCGCTACGATTTGCCCTGTGCAAACCGTAGCGCCAAACAAAAACCGAGCGACTAAGCGCATACATCCAACTCAAGGCGTTTGGTTTGCCCTTTCGCTAAGTCGAAAATGCGCTCATGATCCTGAAGCCGTCCAATCCATGTAATGAAGTTTTTCTTGGTCGGACGACGAGCAGAAAGCGACTGAGAGTTCATTGCGTAGTCAACGAATACTCGTTTCAAGATCAGGAAGTAGTGATCGAACTTGTAGAGTATTTGATCCAGAATTCGCGAGTCCGAATTAACACCGAAGTGAGCGAATCCGAGATTCTCGAATCGTTCTCGCATCTGCATTTCAATCGTCGTTGGAACGAGATTGATCCACCAATGACCCCACAAGCACACGTTACCCAAGGCACGACTTGCCATTACCAGTGCTTGATGATGATTTCCGTTTAGCGGAGTCACCATGAAAAACGCTTCTTTGTGATTGCTCATGAAGTCAATCAAGCCATCGATATCACCGTCCATGACCACATCCCCTGCATTGAGATGCAATGGTTTGATTTGGCGACGAACGAATGGCATCAAAACGACAGGAATACCAGCCTCAACGCAAGCGGGAATTATTGCCCGCTCAAGAACAAGCCGAGCAAAATCGTTCTTCTTGTCGAATCGCGTATTGCCATGCAAGGAAACGGCAGCGTATTCTGCGCCGAAGATCGCGACCCAATGCTTCACTAGCTTTAGACACGCCCGTTGCGTACTCCTCTTACAAATATCGCCCGCAGCCTCAGCAAATCCCATCTTAGCGGCGAGCTGAGCACACTCAGGCTTGAGCGTACCGTTCTTTTTTCTCTGATGAATAAGCTCGTCGAGCCGCAGGGCAAAGCCAAAGCGTTCACGATCCCAAAGCTCCATTTGGGCTGGTTGGGAATAGATTTTGTCGTACTCCACTCTGGAGAAAATCGAATTCGTCGCAATGACTCGATTGACCGGCGAATTCTCAAACACCAAATCAATATACTCGGAAGGTGTCATCGAATCCGCTAACTTCACCCA
>QIGM01000317.1 GCA_003230795.1 bacterium | reverse complement strand
CCGAAAGAAACTACCGAGGAGTTCCTTTCATTTTTACATGCCGACAATCATCACGATGTCCCACGCGTTAGCTGATGGCTGATCTACTCGTTGATACCGACGTCTTCTCGGCTGGATTCCGTTTTGATTCCATCTTTGAAAATTTCTACGGGCCTGCCATCGAGGGGCATCGCACCTTGGTCTCTTTCATGACGGTGGCCGAACTCGAATTCGGGATGCTTAACCGGGACTGGGGTGACAAGCGAAAGCAGGCACTCCGAGATTATCTCGCCAAGAACTATCTCGAATACGGTGTGACCGGTCGACTTTGCCGCTCTTGGGCAGAGGTCATTTGGGAAGCGAAGTCACAAGGACGGATACTAAAAACCGCAGACGCCTGGATTGCCGCGACGGCTATGGCCCTTGATATTCCCCTGGTGACGCACAACGCACGAGACTTCGATTACCTTTCGCGGGTGCGTTTGATTACCGCTCCCAAGGGATAGTGATCAATATCTACATGGACATAGTTCGGCAGTGGAATTTGTAAGGTTGCACTCAGGCCCTTTGCTTTGTCTAAAGTTGAATGAGCCTTCTTGTCCCATTGCCCCTCTGACATTACTGGCCTGATAGTCGGCTTCCAACTTTGAGCCGTCTGGCAACGGACGGCTTTTTTCGCCTATCTTTACTGTTGGACTTCGCACACCGAATCACGTTACGGTTCTTGCCAATTGTGTAAACTGAAAGGAACCAACCAATGAGTAAAGCAAAACAAGAACCGGTCGACCACGTACGAGACCGCAAACTATCAATCGCTATTTGGAAAAACGCAACCAAGGATGGAGAAGCCTTCTATTCGATTTCCCCCACCCAGCGGAGAGAGAAGAATGACGCAGGGGAATACCAGAACTTCACTTCTCTAAGTGGCACCCAAATCCTTCAATCGCAACGGCTCCAAGGTCAGGCTTACGCCCGTATTCGCGAGTTGGAAGCCGCCGACTATGCGACAGCAAACCCCGCACCTGCTCAAGGCTGATAATTCCACTAACACCCTCAGAGCCGCCCAGCAACGGGCGGCTTGTTTTTACCCGCTTTCAAAAAGTTTGACATATCCGCAACGCCTCTCTATTCTGATTCGGATGACAAAACCAAGTGGACCAGGTAAATCAAAACGCTTTGTGATGGGACGCCTGTTGGCGAAGTTTCGCATGGCGGCCAAACAGTTAGCCGGTCCCAAAAGAAAACGCCGTTCCGCTCCGAAGCCAAAAACTGCTCGTAGACGACGACCGCAACCAAAGAGACGACCTCGCCGTCAGCTGCGGCCTAAGCGGTAGCGCTGGATGGAAGAGAAGGGTCTATGAGATTTGGATGGATTTTAGGATGCCTTACCCTATTGCCGCGACCTTGAAGGCAGGTCACTTGCAGCAGAAGATTTGATAGGTAAGGTTTTCCTGCTGTGGTGGTGGCCCCAGACATTATTCAGTAAAATACCACGACGCGGCAGATGCAAGCAATTCTTCTCGTAGACTGATAATATGTCAATTTGCTATATTAGCGATTAGGAAAATGTTACTTCTACAAGCCACTGGGAGAGACGCCTTTAATGGCAAATTGACTTATGCATATTTCCAGAATTGTTATTCGCAACTTCCACAATTTCAGACATCTTGACGTGACTTTACGTCCAGGTGTTACTTGTCTAGTAGGTGAGAACAACACAGGCAAGACAAATCTACTGCGAGCAATACGCCTTGCGATTGATGCCAATCTTTCTTCTCAGTACCGCCGTTTACTTGAACATGACATCCACTCTGGAGCTGACCTCAGTAAACCGCTGCAAGTAGTCGTATCGCTTGAATTCACAGACTACAAAGATTCTGTCAATGGGACAGCTCTAATGCAAGGGTGTGAGGTATCGGAAGATATAGCCAGAATCCATTACAGATTCAGACCACGAAGAGATATTATTGAAGATATTGAGGCGGAAGAGATGGACGGAAGTGGGCTTTCAATTACTGAGGATTATCACTTTCAAATTACAGGTGGTGGCGAGAAAGACCCAGCGACGGTTTCGTGGAATGAAAATCTTGGGCAATCTTTGCGTTTCGAGCACTTGCAAGCTTTTCTAGTCGAGGCACTACCAGCACTGCGAGACGTTGGCCAGAGCCTTCGCAACTCCTACGAATCTCCTCTTGGGAGAATTCTAAATGCCACTGACATTGGTGAAGAAGACAAGAAGGCTCTGGTAAAGATTATGCAGCAGGCTAACGCCAGCATCGAATCTCAATCCACTTTCAGTGAGACAAGCGACGCTATCAAAAAAGCCTTTTCAGCGGCATCTGGAGAGGCATTTGGGATGGGGATAAAGCTAGGCATGGCAGACCCCTCATTTGCCTCCATTTCACGCTCCCTAAAAGTGCTTCTATCGAACAACCGCCTAGAGGATTTTGAAGTGGTCCGAAATGGCCTGGGTCTTAACAACATTCTCTACATCAGCATGCTTTTGGAATACTTCGAGCGAAGGTCAGCGTCAACACGGTCAGCAGGCCAGCTACTTCTAATTGAGGAACCAGAAGCTCATCTACATCCTCAACTACAGCGTGTTCTCTACACAACGCTTGCATCAAAACCGTTTCAATCAATTCTCTCCACACACAGCACACACATAAGCTCACTGGCTCCATTTGAATCCTTTATTACTTTATCTGATGACGCTGCAAAGGAGACGAAAGCGTGTAATCCAATACTAACCGCTAAGCTATCTGAGAAAGAGGCGGGAGACTTAGATAGATATCTAGATGCGACACGCTCTACTCTGCTCTATGCACGAAAAGTTCTGCTTGTAGAGGGACCAGCCGAATTGTTTTTGATACCGGTCTTAGTAAAAAAGATAATGGGTATTGATTTAGACAGACATGGTATTACCGTCGTCCCAATATATGGAACGCACTTTGGTTCCTATGCAAAGTTATTTGGTCCAGACGCTCTTCCTAAAAAATGCGTCATTTTGTGCGACGGAGATATGCCGCCAGAGGAGTTGGGTGATGGCATGGACGAAGACGAAGCATTAGTAAATTTCACGATTGATGTTGAAGAAAACGACTTTCTTCAAGTCTATCAGTGCCCGGTGACATTTGAGCGAGCCCTCACTCTAAAAGGGACTCTACCGATGTTCCTAAAGGCCGTCGAAGAATGCGAATACCCTCAATCTGTCACAAAGATACGCGATGCAATAGAGGCACTAGACGAAGAGGAAATAGATTCTGACGACGAAAAGAAAATTCTCGATAAGATGAGGCAAGTAGTGCTGGCTGCCGCCAAAAGATATTCAAAAGCACGCTTTGCTCAAATTGCTTCCAAGTATGTTTCTGAAGCTACCGAAATTCCGTCTTACATTGAAGCTGCTGTTGATTGGCTAGTTGAAGAATGAAACTTACTGACCAACAACGCGATGCCATTTCAAGTGACGACCATACGGCGGTTGTGGCCTGTCCGGGAAGTGGGAAGACAAGAGCAATAGTAGCAAAAATATTAAGCTGCGTAGATAATGTTCGAGACACACCTCGTCAAGTGGCTTGCATTACCTACACTAAAACAGCGGTCTATGAACTAGAGCATCGAATCAGAGTATTTGGCGGTCAAGGCGATGAAGATTGCTGCGAGGTGTCAACTATCCATGCGTTCTGCCACAACAATATTCTCCGGCACTTCCATTGGTTGCTAAGTGAATACAAGGAAGGGTTTATTGTTCTGCCCTCCGACAGTGATGTGTATCTGGGAATCGCAGACGAAATCGGTGAGGAGTATAAGCTTAGCAGTTACGCGAGGCAGCAGTTTGAGCTGTTGAACCGCAAACCTAATGGAGAACCAATATCTGTAGACGAGATACCGAAAGAGGCTGCACTTGAATTTTGGGCTCGCCTTGAAGCAATGGGCTGCATCGACTTTTGCAATATCGTTTACTATTCCTATAGTTTGCTTTCGAAGCATCCACACATTGCCAAGGGCCTAGCTTCAAAACTCGCATACTTGCTGGTAGATGAATTCCAAGACACTTCTGCTTTGCAAGTCGAGATACTCAAGCTCATCTCTGATGTTGGCGTCACAAAGTTCTTTCTGGTTGGTGACCCAGAGCAATCGATTTTTAGTTTTGCCGGAGCTGAAAGACAGCTCATGTTTGACTTTGCAGCCTACTTGGGGGCACCTAATTTACCGCTCTCAGGAAACTTTCGCTCTAGCCCTGCTATAATTGACTGTGCTGAATCGCTCATTTCAAAGAACCCTAGAATGGAAGCTGTTGGAGATTCTGCACGCTTCACTGAGAGTCCAGAGTATCACGATGTTGCGAACAACTTCATTGGGATAACCGAGAGATTTCTTCCCGCAGTCGACGCTCTAGGGATAACCGTCGGGAACTGTGCGATTCTCGCTCAGAGCTGGATGCTACTCATGCCTCTTGGGCGACAACTTAGAAACTACGGAATTCCTGTGGTTGGTCCTGGTGCTCGGCCCTACAAAAAAAGGCATCTATTTGTTGGACTAGCCGAGCAGATTTGTGCCTACATAGACAAGCCTGATACATCTCTTATTAAGCAGACGGAGCGTGAACTCTTTCATTTGATTAACAACATCACTGGGAGAGCTGACTTTAGCGTCTACAAGTTCTCTGGTAGTAGGGTAGTCGTCCGATTGCTTTGGGAGGGCAGGAGGTTGAAGGAGAGTCATGAAGGTGCGGTTGATTGGCTAACTGCTGCGTCTTCAAAATTCGCTGAAATACTTATTGAAGAGAAGCTCTTACCACAATCATGCCTCGCACTGTTTAATGAGTCAGCTGCAAATATTATTGCAGAGATGAAAAGCCAGGGAGACCTTGATGTTCCTAACCTTATGGCTACCGACTTAGGGATGTTTGCAAATCCAAGTAAGAATCTGAAGCTACTTACCTTTCACGGAGCTAAAGGCCGTGAGTTTCAAGCCGTAGCGTTGATTTCAGTGCAAGACGGCCGGATTCCGTATCACAACAAATACAATCCGCTAACTCAAGAAGGCCATGATGAGGCCAAGCGTTTGCTCTATGTCGGAATCACTCGTGCAGAACGCATGCTAATGATTTTTACAGACAAGAGCGATTGGCGAAACCCTTCACCATTCATAAATGACCTGAGTATATCTAATGTCTAAATGCAAATTTCCCAGTCTCATGACCTAGCCCTTCAACCGAATCCACGGCTGAGGATAGTTTCTTCTCGAAAGTTGAAATCAACTGGACACTTAGTTCATCAATCTTGATGTGAAGTTTCTATGAATAGTGCCTCTACGGCAACTTTGATGCGGTTAGGTAGCGATGGCCACGCCTTGATGATCCTGCCAATTCGTGCCACTTCATGCCCATCGGTGTCCGGCGAGTGCAGCCATAGTGCAGCCAAGCCGATGGGGCATTTGCATAAACCGTTGCCGCCATTGGTGTTTACGTCGCCAAGCACAGGGGTTCGATTCCCGCCGCCTCCACTCATCAAATGTCATGCCAAAGGATTACTTTGGCTGACATTTGGTGACAAAACCCCTGCTATTGCAGGGGTTTTTTAATTCCCCTTCTGCATCCTCACGATCCTCGCCATTGGCACTAGATGACGTAGATTGACAAGATGAGACGCCTGTTCCGCTGCCAGAACGCTGCCAATTCTTACCCGCGACCTCCTTTGGGAGCTTTGGCAGCGGCAATCCGGAGAGGGCTTTGGCTTGGTCTTCGATGCCAATGTGAGCATACTTAGGAATAGTCCCGAAATAACTTCCCGATTTCAGTTTTCATTGGGAATTGCGGTGTAATTCCATTTCGGTAAGTGGTCATCGTTTTCTTGAA
>QIGM01000490.1 GCA_003230795.1 bacterium | reverse complement strand
CGTAGAGGTATTTTGTTCCAAATCCGATGTAGAAACGCTCAGTAAGTAAACGCTGATATTCCGCGTTAGCTGAGAAATCTTCTTCTGTTGTGGATTTAGGCGTAGGGCCAGTCCGATCATCGGTTGCGTCTGATTCGCCGAAGTTACCGTCGAGTTCAAATAACCATACGTTACTAAGATAATCTCTCGTAGCTTTAGCGTTCGCGTTAATCAGAAGAGTGTCTGAATTACCTTCGGTAAGATTAAAACCAAGAGAGACGGTCTTATCCCAAATCGAAGGGTCTTTCTCAGGTTTATCGCAGTCACATTCTTCCGCTAGTCCCGCGGTTGGAATTGCAAGTGCGAGTAGTGCGCACAATAATGTCTTTCTAATCATTTTGTAGTATCTCCTCTTTCAAATCTGTAATGGTACACCCTTACGCTAATCGCGCACTTGATTTCTCACTGAGGCACTCGGGAAAAATCATAGAAAGCTGTACGGATAGGATTGAATACCACCACCCGTGCGGAAATTAACCGGTAATCTCTAGTGTTTTGAGGGAGTATTTCATGGTTCGCAACTTCGTCGAGGCTCCTGCTGATCCGACATTCTTCACTGCAATGATTCCAAGGGTTATTTATTTTCGCGGGGCCCGCACGTTATCAGGGCGACGTCTCTTTCAGGAGGCAGCGTGTGCTCCGGACGAGGAATTGGCAAGCACGTAGCGCATTGTCTCGGTCCAGCTGTCGGACTTTCCTTACCATCGTCGACTAAAGCAGAAACCGGGAGCCGTAGGAGACCGAAGGGCTCCGGAGGCGGAACAAGCAACTACCGTCTCTACATGAAAGTCCGACAGCTGGACCGAGACAATGCGCGGCTTTTGGCAAATACCTCCACCGTTTCAGGGCTGCCTCTGACGAAATATTCCCGCAGGAACGTTCAAATTTAAAAATAAAAAACCCGAAGTTCCAGACCTTCCTTCTAAGCTGTGCCTAGAAGGAAGACCCGAAACTTCGGGTGAGAAGTGAGGTGGTGGTATGCGTTTTGATTTTTAGTGGTTTTACTTTCCGCCTTCGACAACACTGAGTGCAACTGGCTCTTCTTCCTCGGAATTCTTTACTTTCGTAGGGTTGTTTGAGATCCCAGCACTATCGAGAATAAGGGAGTGGATTTCATCTTGGATTTCAGGGTTTTCCTTTAAGAATGCTTTGGAGTTTTCTCTTCCTTGGCCGATTCGTTCACCATTAAAGGCGTACCAAGCTCCGGCTTTATCTACGATGCCGAATTTCACTCCTAAATCTACAAGCTCTCCAACTTGACTGATCCCTTCATTGTACATGATGTCGAATTCTGCTTCGCGGAAAGGAGGAGCGACCTTGTTCTTTACGACCTTAATTCTAGTTCTGTTTCCTACGACTTCGTCTCGTTCTTTAATTGCTCCAATTCGACGTATGTCCATACGAACAGAAGAATAGAACTTGAGAGCGTTTCCTCCGGCTGTTGTTTCTGGGGATCCGAACATCACACCAATTTTCATTCTGATTTGGTTAATGAAAACGATAGAGGTGTTTGTTTTAGAAACGGCACCTGTCAATTTTCGGAGTGCTTGGCTCATAAGGCGAGCTTGTAAGCCAGGTAGGGAGTCTCCCATTTCTCCGTCAAGCTCTGCTCGAGGGGTCAGCGCCGCGACTGAATCGATGATAACAAGGTCAACTGCGTTAGAGCGCACCAATGTTTCAGTGATCTCCAAGGCTTGTTCGCCGCTGTCAGGCTGACTTATTAGTAGCTTCTCGGTGTCAACGCCGAGACGGGCGGCGTAGTTAAGATCGAGAGCGTGCTCTGCGTCGATGAATACTACAGTTCCGCCGAGGCGTTGGGTTTCTGCCGCGAAGTGAAGCGTGAGAGTTGTTTTACCTGAAGACTCTGGGCCGTAGATCTCCATTATTCGGCCTTTTGGTAGGCCACCGATTCCGACGGCAATGTCGAGCCCAATACTACCAGACGGAATTGCCGCGACTGGTTCGCGTTTAGCTCCCGGGGCAAGGCTCATTATAGTGCCTTTTCCGAAGTTCTTTTCTAGATTTGCGAGAGCCGCAT
This sequence comes from bacterium, assembly GCA_003230795.1. Lineage (GTDB taxonomy): Bacteria > Bdellovibrionota_C > UBA2361 > SZUA-149 > SZUA-149 > SZUA-149. The sequence goes on along the minus strand of QIGM01000490.1, from coordinate 3,774 downwards.
TGAGATTGTTTTCTCGATCCGTAGCATTGTTGCTTTCAGCGATTACTTTTATGCTTTTCTTCATTTTTTCCTCTTATTGGACGAATACTCTAAATAAACTCTCAAGGAACACATGAGTGTAATGCTTACATCTCTCTTAGCAAACCAACGACTGTTCCTTGAATTTGAACGTTGTCTACAGTGATAGGTTGATGATCTTTGTTGTGCGGGACCAGCATGACCTTGCCTCCCTTTAATCGTCGAAATGTCTTAAGAGTTGCTGTTCCATCTTCAAGTAGTGCGACAACAATCTCTCCGTTATCTGCAGATTCTTGTCGGGCACAGACGATAACGTCTCCATCCATGATATGGGCGTCGATCATGGAGTCGCCTGTTACTTGTAGGCAGAATATATCCTTGGCGGTGTTTAAGAATTGAGGGGGTAGATCTACGGTTACGTTTGGATCTTCTATTGCCTCAATTGGAGAGCCCGCGGCAATCAACCCCAAAAGAGGGACAGCGCAAGGGCCATGAGTAGGCTGATATTCCTCACGCTCAACGAGTTCAATAGAGCCGTCGGCACCTTTTCTGATAAAGCCTTTATCTTCTAAACGACTCATGTGGAAATGGGCTGTTGATGGTGAACGCACGCCGATATATGAGGCGATATCCTTTAAGGTAGGGGCGTAGCCCTTGTCTGCGATGAAGGAGATGAGAAATTCGAGAGTCTGTCGCTGTACAGGAGCAAGGGAATGGCTTTTGAAGCTTCCGGCGGCATTCGTCCCTGGAAGCTGCTCATTGATAGTATTGCTATCAGTGTTTGAGCTATTTTTCGACTTACGTCCTGCCATGATTCCTCTATTTTGCTGTAGCGCTGTTTTTTGATTCCGCTCTAGCCGTTCTGGGCTAACCTTTGCGTGAGTATTGCTACCAGAGTATTTCTACTCGGGTCGGGGTTGGTAGCCCCATCGCGTAAGTAGGAAGATAGCATATAGAAAAATTATCGAAAGTATTTTTTGCGATTTAAAGTAAGAGTCTTGTTAGATGAAGGAAAACGTATACTTAGACGACTTAGACGATGGAATTAGTAGGATTACCTTGAACTCTCCGAGCACTTTGAACGCGATGGATGATGCAATGGCGTCAGAGTTTAAGACGCTCATCGAGGAGCTTCGTTTAAGAAAGGATCTCCGTGTCTTGATTCTTAGTGGAGAGGGAAGGGCTTTTTCTGCCGGGGGGCATGTCTCCATGTTGTCGTCCAAGCTAGAGCTTGGCTTTGAGGAGAACAAGGCTGCGATGCTCGCCTTCTATGAGAGTTTCCTATGTATACGTCATTTGGAAGTTCCAAGCATTGCGGCGATCAATGGGCATGCCATTGGGGCAGGTCTTTGCTTGGCTCTCGCATGCGATATTCGTTACGTCGTGCCGGAGGCAAAGCTAGGACTTAATTTTGTGCAGATAGGATTACATCCTGGCATGGGAGCAACGTATTTTGTGCCGAAGTTGGTCGGTCCCGGTGTCGCGGCTGAGCTCATGTTTGCGGGTAGCATTTTTAGCGGCGAAGATGCGATGACTCTAGGATTGGTAAATAGCGTATTTGAGAAACAGGACTTCGAAAACTCAGTTCTCGGCAACGCTCAAAAGTTGGCAACGTCAGCACCCGAGTCAGTTAGACAACTCAAGAATACGTTCTCGAAGAAAGCTGAGGCGGAGCTACTTTCCTGCCTAGAACGCGAGGCGCATTGTCAGGCAGAGAATTTTCAAGGAAAAGAGTTTCGAGAATTTTTCTTATAGATGACTATCGCTACTTCATCGCAGGGGAAGCATCTTGGGCATAGATGAAGCCAGTTCGACCTCCCGTTGAGCGAAGTTCTAACCAGTGGCCCATTTTCTTTGTAACGTGCACGGGAGTGTTTATTTCTAATCGTGCCAAGGATTTCGCAAGGAGCGATGGAGCCGAAAGTACTTCGGTTGGTGTGATTGTGCGGTAGAGTTTCGGCGGATTAAAAGTCTGGTTTTTTGGCTGGCTAGGTTGGCTAGCGTTATTGGACTTGTTCGAGCCGCCAGAATCGGCGTGTGCCTTTCTGCCTGATGTGCCGACATCATTGACCTTAGTGTTCGCGAAGCGATCGGGGGTGATCTCTGGAATATTGTTATCTGTTATCGCATTTCGTGCGGGTGGAAGATTCGTCATTGAGACGAGTTCGTCATCGGAGTTTGGCAGGGTATTGCCATTCTCCGGTTTGAGCGCTTCTTGGTCTACCTCGTTCTTAGCCGGGTCCTGTTTGTTATTGCCCTTTGGGTCACGTGAGAGATTCTCAAGTCGAGAGCTCACACTATCTAGAATTATCGACTCAGCGTCTCCGCCTGCACCAGAGAAGCTTTCGGGAGAGGGAGTGATGAGCTGTGGGGTTTCGAGGTCGAGCGTTACAGCCGCAAGTCTTTCAACGACCGTTCCTTGGGCTGGATCGTGAAAGACGTACTTCCAAGCAAATAAGAAAACTCCAAGAAGCCCCAGTAAAAACAAAATACCGAAGAGTCGTAATCCTGTGCCTGTGTCACCTTGGACTATCTTTCTATTGCCAGGCGAAACTGGTTTGAGATTCGAATCTGGTAAATCCGAAACGTTGTCATTATTTTTCGCTTCATCGAGAATGCTCTTTGAGTTTAGAATCGCACTCCGCGTGCTTGTTGTTTGCTCGGGTCGATCCGCGGCTCCGTTTGAGTGCTTGGAGATAGAGGTGAGTTTTTGATCCAAAAAAGAGGCGAAGTCACCAAGCTCGGAGAGGTAAGACTTTTCCTCTCTCCGTAAGGGAGCGTTTTCTACTTCGTCTGTCACAACGATGCGAGACTGCGTGAGTAGTAAATTTGCCTGAGAAGAATCGAGAGAGTCTACAAACTCATTTGCTTGACGGAGCATGTGAACTCCTAGTCGAAGTTGCTCTCGAAAGAAAAATGAAATAGCAGCCTTTACAAAGGTACTGCACCCGAGTGCTTGGAGATCTTGTCGCTCTTGGACTTCTGGTGCAATTTCGTTAAGCGGTGCAGCGAGTGCGGCTAAGGGTAGTGTGCCTACTTCAAGTTGGCACCTGATCCACCATAGCTTAAGTTCTGGATTCTTAGAGTCGCTCTCTAGCGCCAACTCTATCTTCTCTAAGGCAGCCTTGAAGTCATCCTTACTCGGGTCGTCTTTGAGGATGTTCTCAGACCAGGAGGTGTCTTGAGGGTATAGCGGGCGCAGACCCTTTAGCAGAGAGGATAGTTCGGTACGCGAAGATTCTAGATTCGTCTGACTCATTTTTCTGCGGCAATGCTCCTAAGACACATGCTTAAGACGCGATTGGGCTCTGAGGTGTTCTCTTGTTATGCCCATAATTCCAAGAAATTGCTAAACTTTTTTCCCTAATGCTGTGGTGGGCTTGAATCGCAAAGAATGGGATAAATACTGCTCGCGGTGGTAGCGTTAGTAGATTCCGATTAACTCCCCTACGGACAGGGGAATATTGCCTAGAATTTATGAGAGAAAAAACGAGCAGAAATTACCTGCTTACTTCCCAGACTGCTTTTCTGAACCCGCTTCTATGGGGCCTGCTTTTATGGGGCACCACTTCTGCGTGCTTTCCGATGGGTTTGCCGGAGTATGTCGCGGGTGATTCTGCTACCAAGCCTGAGAGCGTCTATTCTCCCTCGGCTAAGAAGTCCTCGCCACGTGCGGTTGTTCTGACGCCACCACCTTCTGAGGATTCAGTTGATGAGATTCTCGGGTACCAGTTTTTGCTTGGCGTCATCCCGTTT
>QIGM01000245.1 GCA_003230795.1 bacterium | reverse complement strand
TGATCGCTTTTGGCAGTTTATTGAACGCTTCCTCTTTGTCACCCCCGGAATTGCTACGCAATTCGCCCCCTGAGAGGGCTATCCTGAGAGGGCTATCCTGAGGGGGCTATTCAGTTGCAATATATGCCTGAACGCATACCTACAGACAAATAACACGCGCACATTCTAGCTTTGTCTCGAGCCACTAGCTCTGGCAATCTAACTCTTTGTCGCCTCGCGACAAAGGCCGGCAGCACTATAGTGAGCTTTACTACAGTATTTGCGTATTTAGCCGCTTAAGATTTGCCTTAATTTGTACAGAAAAGATAGCTTACCGCTATGGTCGGTATTAAGGAAAACCATAATACCGAACGGGTAAAACTTGGAGTGCTAAGCACCCTCAGCGTAGAGAAGGAATCACAGCCAAAGGTGAGGAGGCAGCTAAATAACTTCCCGTATTCTGCTCGACGCCCCTGCAGCCCTTGGGTGCTTCGGCCGCTGACGTCGATCGTATTGCCTGTTTATAATCACGCCGATTTCCTTGCCGAATCCATAGAATCTGTTTTCTCAGCCGTATCTCACCCCTTTGAATTGATAATCATTGATGACGGGTCCACAGACAAAACCCCTGCCGTTCTATCAAGCTACGAAAGCCACAAAAATGTCATCAGCATCCGGCAAGAAAATCAAGGAATCGCGGCGGCGCTCAATAAGGGATTTTCCATCGCAAACGGCAGCTTCTGGGGCTGGACTTCAGCAGATAATCGCTACTTACCACAAGCTCTCGACCATCTAATAGATTACCTCGTACTTAATCCGAGCTTAGCCTTCGCCTATGGGAACGTTCAGCTCATCGATGAATCAGGCGCTGCGTTTCAGGATTCCGGTTATCGACCACAAGACCAATGGGGAAAAGACCGCAGTATTTTACAGCTACCCCTTCAGGCTGAGTCACTGCTCTCAATCAACGACAATTTCGTCAATGCTTGCGTGCTGTATAGAGCAGACCTCGCTCTACACGCTGGTGATTATTCGACCGAGTACTTAGGGTTTGAAGACTACGACTTTTGGATGCGCCTGAGCGTTCTCGCTTCGGGTGCACACATCGACTTAGAAGACCCGCTTTACCAGTATCGGCTCCACCGCAACACCCTCACGGAGAACTTGGGCGTCCAAACGCTTCCCCAGAAGCAGGACGTTGTGCGTAAGGCTCTGCTCGCACATCACTCTGCTTTGGCGAGCACAACGAGCGAAAAGTTTCAGCTCTCGACGTCGAACCACGGACAGGAGAACCACGGACAGGGGAATCACGGACGGGGAAATCTCAGATGGGGCTCACTGCTCGCGGAGTGCATGTTAGAAAATGGAGTTTCTTTAACGACCGTCGAGAGCCAAGACGCTACTGAGACTCTAAGCATTCTTAGCAGCGACTCCAAGGAGCTATTGAGGCTTCGAGAGCAAGGTTTGAATTCTCCAAAGTTTCGACACTCAAGCCACTCAGCTCATTATAGTGCGAGCCTCAATCCGCTCCAACTTGACGTTCCTAGCTTACAAGAAAGCACCCTTTCCAGATCACCTGTTTTACTTCCCCCCCTTTCGCTACCGAATTACCTCAGACGTGCAAGAGATACCGACTACGGAGCAGTGAGCCCAACGGATTCAAGCCTTGCCTCAGTTCTGGTGTTCACACCTGAACTAGATCAAGATTCGCGCGAGAGAGATCCCAACCTTTCCCTGCTGCTGAGAATTCTCCGCGAATGCACTTCGGTAACGCTAGCGTTCTACTGCCAGAACGCCCTGCAAAGAGAAGTCGCTGATTTCATCAATTTGGAGGTCGGCGAAAACGACCGATTAAGAATTATCGACGTTAGCGATGAACTTAAGCAAAGCCCCGAACAATACTCCTCGCTGCTCTATACCCTTAGTAGTGTAGACGCGGTGCTAAGCAGTTGTTCAGTTGATCTCAATTGGGAAAAGTTTTGCGAATTGAGAGTTGAAGCCGCTCTCGCCGCAATCGCAGGAATCCCCATTCTTTGCATGCAGCAATCAGAGAAAGACTTAAGTGAATACAAAGATATTTCGGGTTGCTTCCCTATTCCACACCTTATACATGCTTCCAGCGATTGGAAGGATAAAGAGGAATTACATCGGTTTTTTGAGCCTATTCTCGCTGGCTCACCACTGGTCTTGCAGCATGGAAGCCTCGATCAGTGGCTCGCGCTTCAGACAAAAGCGGCCCTAGGACGACTCCTTAAACATCACACGCTTAAAGCCGGTTCGTAAAACAAAGGCTTCTACTATGAATATTTTGCTCACCGAGCCCTCTAATGCAGAACACCAGCAGCCTCACACCCACAGGATAGCAGAACACTAGCAGCCTCACATCCACAGGATAAATGACCCTCAAGACGCAGCCTTTTTATTGTAAAGCAGAGACTGTATTGCTACGGTTCATTGGCTGCGCGGGGACGGATCTGTCCATAGAGCTAGCATCATAGAACTGTTTTTCTAATCACGAAATTTTTCGACAGGACAAAATCAATGAGACTACTACAAGGAATTTTGCTGGCTACCGTTAGCCTCCTCATCCTTACCCCAAATACACAGGCTGCTGATCTTTCACAGGATCAATTCAATAGCCTGATGGAGAAATTTCTTTCTGATGACGCCAATGTCGCAAAAATTGGTGACTCACTAGAAGGCTATTTCAAGAAAAAGAGAGAAGGCCAACAAAAAGCGGCTCAAGAACAAGCAGCTAAGCAGCTAGAAGAGCAGTTCAAGAATCCGGTTAAGGTTGCTATCGGAAATGCTCCGATAAAAGGTCCTAAAGATGCTAAAGTCACTATCATTGAATTCTCTGATTTCCAGTGCCCTTTCTGTAAGCGAGGAATGGACTCAATGGATGCCGTGCACAAAGAGTATCCAAAGGATGTAAAGATTGCTTTCAAGCATCTTCCACTTCCTTTCCACCCAGAAGCCAAGCCTGCAGCACGTGCTTCTATTGCAGCACAGAGGCAAGGAAAGTTCTGGGAAATGCATGACAAGCTCTTTGAGAATCAAAAGAGTCTTGGAGAAGAGCTCTACATGTCACTTGCCAAAGAAATTGGCCTCGACATGGCGAAGTTCAAAAAGGACTTTGCTGACCCAGCTGTTGCAAAACAGGTTGACGATGACGCCGCTTTGGCTACCAAGCTTGGAGTTCGTGGAACACCTGGATTCTTTGTGAATGGTGTCCAGGTTAAAGGCGCACAGCCACTACCTAAGTTCAAAGAGCTCATCGACCGCTGGCTTGCTATGTAAGCTAAGCGAAACATGAGTAACAAAAACGGCGGTCTTTTGACCGCCGTTTTTGTTTGTGGCTGGCGCTGTCGTAGCTACTAGTTCGACGCCCTTGCTGAGAGTTTATCCTCGGGAGCTTTTATGTAGAGGTAGTAATGCTGGGGATCGTTACGGAGCCCCCCTTGGGTCTCCTCCACCTTAGCGCTTTGCCTTAGTTGACGATGGGATAAGAAAGCTCCCGAGAATAAACTCTCAACAATGGCTCGGTCTGGATAGATTGGAACGTTACCCTGGTTGCTCCGACAAGGTCGGATGCGGATCTTGATAACCGGTTGTCGCGATTTAAAAACCGCAGGTGGTGCCTGGCACCAAAATTGACGTTACTACAACTAACCTAGCGACGAGATTATCTGTAGTAACTGGAGCGAGTTTAAAGAGGTCTTCCCCGGCAGGCATCGTATTTTTAGGCAGTTACGCTACTCCGAATAACGTACTGGCTAGATTATTCGGAGTAAGGTAGTATGCTCACCTCAAGTCGAGATAGAGAAGAAGAGAACTTACCCTCTGGGAGAAACTGACAATGACGTTTATAGCTCGAGACGACGAACTGGCTAAACTCGAAAGCTTTACTAGGAAGCCAGGCGCTGGATTTACCTTCTTAAGAGGAAGACGACGAATAGGGAAGACTTGGTTACTAAAGGAGTATCAATCTAGAACTCCTAAGTGTTTTTACTTCATGGGGCTAGAAGACACGAATGATGCTGGAAGTAGAAAGGCATTCGCCACAGCATGGTATGACTTTAGTAAAGACAAGACCTTGGTGGAACTATCAAAAGACCACCGCAGTTGGTCAAGAATTTTTGAGCAAATCTCCGTATTTCTGCAAAAAAACCGTGAACAAAACTTAATTGTAATACTCGACGAGATTCAATGGATTGCAAAGAAAAATTCTGGCTTCGTATCGCTACTAAAACAAGCTTGGGTAGACTGGCAACGTATTGGAAATATCAAAGTCATTGTTTGCGGTTCTTCTAATAAATTTTTCTCAAAAAGGACCTCAAGCGCCAATGATATTTTACGAGGAATTAAAACATCAGCTAGTATTTGGGTACATGAATTTACTCTGAGTGAAGTAGAAAAACACTACCTGCAAGATTGGTCACGCTCCGAAATCTGTCTGCTCTACATGATGCTCGGAGGAGTTCCGTATTACCTTGAAGCTCTAGAACCGGAGAAGGGATTCATTCACTGTATAAATGATGCCATATTTCTCAATGATTCGATCTTTTTAGAAGAAGTAAACCAAGTATTAAAGCTCGAATTTAATTCTACAGGCCTCGCCACAACTCGAAAAATACTCTCACACATCGGACAACAAGGTTCTACAATCACATCAATTGCAGAACGCGCACAGCTACCGCTATCTTCGGTATCAAGCGCAATAGAAAAAATACTTGAATATCAAATCGTATTTGCACGAACCCCAATGAACACGGAGACAAAGGAGAATAGTCACGGCATACGATACTACATGAAAGATTTTTTCCTGAATTTCTATTTCCAGGTATTGGAACCATTTGAAAGTATTATTCAACATAATCAAGATCAGCTTATATTTACATCCAAATCTCTTTTATCAAATGCAGGATATTATATGCCGAACTTCTCTGGGCATGCCTTTGAACTGCTGTGCCAGAGGGTATTAGAAATAGGAAATCTGAACACACCGCTTAACCGCAAACTCTTACTAAAGACTCCTGGTTATACCGTAGGTACATTTTGGGACAATTCGGTAGAAATAGATCTAGTCGTAGAAGACAATAACGACCGCATATCAAGACTAATTGAATGTAAATGGATAGACTCAAACTCAAAGTTTAGCGTTCATACTAAAGAAATTAAAGCCAAAAAATATCCAACACCAACAAATTTCACGCAAAAACGCTACCTCCTCGCCGCATATGAAGTAACAGACAAACAAAAGCAAGAAGCTTCTGCTAGCGGCGTGGACGTTCTATCTTTAAACGACCTATTCTAGCTTCCCTCTCGGAGCACTTAGTGTTTACTACAGATCAACTTGAGGATTGTCAGACTGACGAACGATTGAGTTGCATTGTTTTTACGATTGTTCGGTCACGACAGAGGACATCCACCGACCCAGACAACTGGCTTCTTGCAGGCAATGACACAGGAGTGGCAGTCCTCAATGGTAGCAGTATTTGCTGGGGACCTTTTTGCGAGAGAGAACTTGCGTTTGTTCAAAAACACCACCCAGCAATTTTTGAAGTTGGTGCAGGAACGTTCTATGCAGGAGCTCATTTGCGAAACCTTGGGCTCGATATCCTTGCGGTCGATACTGGACACTACCTCACTTCTGGCATCACCTTCCCATGGCAGACTGAAGAAGACAGGCGAATGCTAGCGTTAGGGGATTACTCAGAGCTACTTGAACAAGAGAGTGAAAAGCGGACCTTACTGATAAGCTGGCCAGAGCCCCAAGCTCCCTACGCGGGCAAAGCATTAAGGCGTTACCGAGAATATCCGGAGGTAAAAACTTCTCGTTCAAACTAGGAGGTTACTTCGGAGGTCAGAACGAAGATGTGAAGGGCACCGT
>QIGM01000078.1 GCA_003230795.1 bacterium | reverse complement strand
GGGACAGGATTATAGGTATAGAATTCCTTGGGGCCTCAAAACACTTGAACCTGGACAAGTTATTGCCTGTGGGATATGAAGCTCATCATGAGGCTGTGTAAGGGGAAAATTAAGCGACGCCTAAGGGATGAAAGACAAAGTTTAGAAGAGAAAATGAGCTTGAAAAAATGAAAGTAGCCATATATGCCCGGTGCTCTACAGATGAGAGCCGGCAGGATACAGAAAACCAGATCAAGGAATGCCAGAGATACTGCCAGGCCCAGGGATGGTCCTACGAGGTATTTCAGGAATACGAAACTGCTTATAAAGAGAACGGTAAGCGTAAAATCTTTGAGGCTCTCCTGGATAAACTCAGACGCAGAGAGTTTGACTGCCTGATGGTGTATATGCTGGACCGGTTCTCCCGGCAGACCCCGACAAAGATCGTCAGCGACCTGCACAAGATAGTAGAAGATCGCGGCTGTAGGTTCATCAGCCTAAAGGAGGGCATAGACTCAAAAAACGAGATGTGGCAAATCCTGATGATGGTCTTCGCCTGGATGGCCAACAACTACTCAAAGATGTTAGGGGTCAGGATAAAAGACGCTATAGCCAACCAGAAAAAGAAGGGAGAATACACCGGCGGCCGGCCCCGGAAACACATCGATACGGATAGAGTAAAAGATCTATATAAAAAGACCAACAGCCTGAGAAAGGTTGCAGAGATATACAACCAGGGGATCCCCAGGAAAAACAGAATAAGTCATCTGACCGTAAAAAGGGCCGTAAAATAGCCGTTACAAAAACTATCCCTGATTTTAGGAGGGCTTTCTCCTCTGAGAAGGGTAACAAATTTCCCTGTTACAAAAACAGATGTTTTAAAAAGAGATTTAGAGAGGGGATCGACGATGAAAGTTTATTTTATATTAGGTGGCATAATCACGATTCTGTTCATCATCGTTCTTGTTTTAATGAAACTTCTTTTTAGCAAAAAACATCAAATTGTAAAAAAATCTACTCACCATATAAACATCGAGAAAATAAAGGATATAGCACAATTGGCAACCATAGAGTGCTTCGTACAAAGTGTTGTTGATCTCCGAGATGAGAAAAGAAGAATGAGAATTTTCGGCACTGCCAAAAAGAAATCATTACTTGTTGCACGGGGTAGAGTTCACGTCGGTTTTGATTTGACCAAGTGCCGAATCTCTGAAGATAGAGAAAAGCCTCGCATTCTATTACCTGCTCCACAGATACTTTCTTGTGATGTCGAAGAGCAAATAACATATGATGAACGCGCATCTATTTGGAATCCAATAACCTCCGAAGATAGAGACGCATTACATAAAGAAGCTAGAGAAGAATTGAGAAAATCTGCGGCGACGGATGACGTGTTTTTTAGAGCTCGAAAAAATGTTAGAGCGGTATTGGGCGTATTCTTTGAATCACAGGGTCTTTCTCCAATTGTTGAATTTTCTGACCAAAAAACGATAGTAGAAAAGGAAATTAAAAAGTTGCCCGAAGAAAAGCATGTAGAAAACATAAGGGAAGATAGACTGAAAATATGAGCAATGATGCAATGCCAAAATTAAAAAGCCTCGATAACCTAATAGGAAAGCATGTAATTAGCCGTAATGGCAAACGCATGGGCAAGTTAAGAGGGTTCATACTAAAAAAGGACAGAAAAGGCATCCTGGGCATAATATACAAAAGATCACTATTGAAAAAGAGGGCCTGTCTCTTCTTTTCAGATGTTGGGAAATTCGGCGATGATGCTATTATGATTACTGACACAAAAGATATTCATGTCGTCCCTAAAATACGAAACAAAAAGTCAGTATTCAGCTTTCAAACGATGAAATGCAAACCAGTATTTAGTGAGGAGGGCAAAGAACTGGGAAAGGTTAAAGATTGTCTTTTTGACCCAGAAACGGGAAGTATAAAAGAATATATAATTGGTAAAGGCCTTAAAAAGAAATCTATTTCTGAAGAGCATATTAACCCGGGGCAAGATAACATAATAGTGAAAGATGTTGACCGTAAAGAACAAACTTAATATTTGCCTTGTGTCATTTTATAATTAGACGCTCCCTCAGAAAAATATAGGTAACAGAGGGGATGTTTGCTTTTAGCGATCCCAAAAAGACGACCATTAAGGTTGCCGGCAACAAACCCCGGGAATGGATAGCCACTATTTTTTGAAGGCAAAAAACAACATCTGCCCCCTTTTTCTCTTGAGCTTGGACGTTAGCCCCAAATTGGGATGAGGGATAGTGAATGAAGGGCTCAAATTCATCTGACAAAGGGTTCATGGATAACAGCTTGTATCCGTGGGCGCTCGGTTCTCTTGCCCGGGCACTTCTGTTTTATCCCAGGCCCAACTCGGAGCTGACTGGCGTGCTCTAGGGGCTGTGGGGTCTTACTATTGCTTGTTCCATACTGGAAGGTTTCTGATCTATGCCTGCCCAAATCATTTGAGTGTTAAGTTGAAGGATCGCGTGGCTAAAGTGGCTGGACAGGGCGCCGGTGGTGGTATTTGGATTCCCGAAGCGCTACAAAAGGTTCGGGGGTTCTTTTTCGGGGGGAGGCCGATTCTATGGGGAATGGTGCACGTGCGAGGAGATTAGGATCGTGGAAACGCTAAGAGTCTCCTTGGAAGATAATGCTCGCCGGTTAGTCTTCCATGCCAGGGGCTAAGAGCTTTGGTGTTGTTATTTCAGTTGTCATGCAGAGTAGTGCCGCCATCGATCTGTGTGGCCAACAAAGTGCTCCAGCCGATACGGGCTTTGGACTTGCGTGGCTGAGATTGAACGCTGGGCCTACAGGAGAATCTATCCCCATCATGGAGGCTGTCCAGGTGCGGGGATTGTGGGACACGAAATGGTAGGGCTTATCTTATCAGGGTGAACCCACACGAAGCAGGAGGATTTGTGGAATACACTGCACTGGAGCTCATCAAGAAGTTGATTGCTTGCTGGAACTGTTGGGACTCCCAAGAGGAGTATTACCTGACCGTTCTCGCTCCCGACATCGTTCGCGGCTCTGCACAGCTGACTTATAAAGAGAGGGAGATGATTAGCGAGCTGCGCGGGATGCTGACTGCAGAAGAATGGGCACAGCTACCTGAACTGATTACGGAATGCCGGGCTGGCAGGCTTAAGGAGTTGGCCTCAGATTGTGAGCGAGAGCAGGTACGTAAGGAGGCCGAACGTAAGGAAGCTGAGCATAAAGAAGAACAACGTATTCTTGAGGAGAAGCGTAAAAGACAAATCTTAATCGAGACAAGGCGAGCTAAGGCAAAAGAAGCCAAGAAGCGAGCCAAACTCGAGGCAGAGGAAGAAGCACGAGAAGTTCGTAAGAAAGCATTGCTCACCCGGCTCAAGAGCGTCTTGGAATCGGACTTCCTCTCTGCCGATGCAGTTCTCGCTGCTGATCCTGATGCAGGGCTAATCAGCGGTGACGAGTACGAGAGTATCAAAACGCGTTTCGTGTGGGCTTGGACCAATCGCGGACTCTTGCCATCGCTCGATTCCGAACAGGCTGCCGCGGTAGCTACTATGAAGGGCAACGTTCTGGTTGTGGCGCGGGCTGGCAGCGGGAAGACGAGGACGCTCATCACGCGAGCGATCTTCTTACAAAAGCACTGTGGGGTGCTCCCGTGTGAGCTACTCCTGCTAGCCTTTAACCAGGAAGCGGCCAAGGAGATGAAGAATCGTTTGACCAAGACGTTAGGCGAACACTTGCCGCACGTGATGACCTTCCACGCACTCGCGCATGCCCTTGTCCATCCCAAGGAGGAACTCGTGTACGATAATCCGTCAGCCGAGGTTTTTGGAGTCAGTAGCGAAGTTCAGGAAGTCATCGACGAGCATATGAGGTCCGAAGAGTACCGGGAGCGTATTCAACATCTCATGCTCGCTCACTTTCGTGAAGACTGGGAATGCATCGTGAATGGCTGCTTTCAACTGACAATGGGCGAGTTCCTTGCTCACCGCCGCGAACTTCCCCGCAAGAGCCTGAAGGGCGACTACGTGAAGTCCTTTGGAGAAAAGGTCATAGCCAACATACTCTTTGAATATGGCGTCGAGTATCGGTACGAGCGAGCCTTCCGTTGGAACGGGGTCAACTATCGGCCGGATTTCACGATTCCCGTCAAATCCAAAGGCGGTGTGATCATTGAGTACTTTGGCCTCAAGGAAGACGCAGACTATGACAAGATGTCCCAGCAGAAGCGACGGTTCTGGGCCAAGCGCGATGAGTGGACGTTCATCGAGTTTTCCCCAACAGACATTGCGCAGAACGGCGTCAAGGACTTCGTTGACGCCCTGCTGCAAAGACTTCGGACGGCTGGAGTCACCTGTCGGCGCCGGTCTGAGGAAGAGATCTGGGAACTCATTAGAAAGCGGGCGCTGGACAGCTTTACTGAGGCAATGAAAACCTTCGTCAGTCGCTGCAGAAAGCGCAATCTGGATTACAATGCTCTCGAGGTGCTGGTCAATGGGCACAGCCCGTGTTCAACAGCCGAATCGCTCTTCTTGGATGTCGGGACGTCAGTCTACCGAGGCTACCTGGAACGTCTTGCGGCGTATAAGAAAGAGGACTTTGATGGGCTCATATGGCGTTCCGTATCGCTGGTCCGAGATGGCCAGACTCGGTTCGTACGAGACAAGGGCAGAGAACGCGGCGATGTCACCAAGCTGAGGTTCGTGATGATTGATGAGTTCCAGGACTTCTCTAAGATGTTCTTCAAGCTCGTGGATGCCATCCGTTCGGCCAATCCACAGGTGCAATTCTTCTGTGTTGGCGATGACTGGCAGGCCATCAATGCGTTCGCGGGCTCCGATCTTGTCTTTTTCGACAACTTCAACCGCTACTTTCAGAATATCTCACAGCGCTACATCCGCACCAATTATCGATCCTCCACAGCAATAATTGAAACAGGAAACGCTCTCATGTACGGCCGTGGTCCGGCAGCAGAGCCAAAAGGAACCGATGTTGGACTGGTGCAATTATGCAAGCTCGACGAGTTCAAGCCGTCAGCTCTGGAACAAGCAAGGCACAATGGCGACGAACTCACTCCCGCGGTGCTGCGGCTTGTCAAGAGCTTTCTGGATCGTGGGCTGGATGTTGTGATGCTATCTAGGCGGAATGACTTGCCTTGGTACGTCAGCTACGGCAAAGCCACCGGCGGGGTGCCGGATGCACTCATGCGCTTCCAAGAGCATATCCACTCTTATCTGCCCGAAGAAGACCGCAAGCGGGTCACTGCTTCAACCACTCACAAGTTCAAGGGACTCGAGAGGTCAGCAGTCATCGTACTAGACGCTGTGGGCAGTAGCTATCCGCTGATTCATCCAAATTGGGTGTTTCTTCGCGTTTTCGGTGACAGTATCGACCACATCATTGACGAAGAGAGACGGCTCTTCTACGTTGCTGCCACAAGGGCCAAGGACTCGCTCGCGCTGGTGACCGAGACGTTCACCGAGAGCCCGTTTCTCGATGCTATCCGCCGCCAGGTGAGCCTTGAGTCGATATCATGGGATCGATTATGCCCTGTCCTATCGCTTGATGGAGACCTACTCGAGATTCGGGTGTTCAACGCGTATGACGTGAAGGACCAGCTCAAGCACCTCAAGTATCGATGGAACAGCACCGAGAAGTACTGGCACAAAGCTGTGCTTGCGGAGGAATTCTCAATTGACATACTGCTCGAACAGTTAGGGGTTGGTGACAGAGTTAGCGTCGAGGTCTGGTCGGAGACGGGGGAGTTGTTGCTCCGGATATGACCCAGAAGTAGGTAAAACCCCCCCTAAATCCTCCTATAATAGGGCAATTCAGACCCTCATTCTCCAGATTCCCTAATCTCAATTCTAACGGCAATATTTTACCTTAGAGCAAAAAAGCCTTGCCGAATAAGCAAA
>QIGM01000522.1 GCA_003230795.1 bacterium | reverse complement strand
GGAGTGTCCGCATCGACCAGGCCTTTCACAGATCGCCCTTTGGCATTTAACGCTTTGTAGGTGTAGACCGCCATCTCTTACCTTAGCCGACTGCGTCTTCTTGGGTGACTCGAAGAATTTCCTCGAATGAGGTCACCCCATCTAGTAGTTTTATCGCACCGTCCCACCGGAGACTCTTTAGGGAATTAGAAGATGCTCTCAATTGTGTTGAGTTAGCACGGTCCATAATCTGTGAGCGAACCGTATCATCGATCATCATTAATTCGTGAATACCCATTCGACCTAGGTAGCCAGTTCCCTGGCAAAGGGGACAGCCGTTCTCAGACGGTCCAAAGATCGGACTGGAGCGATACTTCGAGACATCAAGACCAAGTTCTCGACAATGCACCTCGCTAAGTTCACCTTGCACCTTACAATCATGGCAAAGTGTTCGTATAAGACGCTGACCTATAACAGCGAGAACACTAGAAGAAATTAAGAATGGTTCAACGCCCATATCGAGTAATCGAGTGATCGCACCGGGCGCGTCGTTTGTGTGTAGTGTTGAAAATACCAGGTGTCCAGTGAGTGACGCTTGGATAGCAATCTCAACAGTTTCTAAATCACGAATCTCACCGACCATGATCACATCAGGGTCTTGACGAAGTATGGAGCGTAAGCCACTGGCGAAAGTAAAGTCGATTTTTGGACTAACCTGCATTTGCCCGACGCCGCCGAGTTCGTATTCCACAGGGTCTTCAATGGTAAGAATATTCTTGTCGGCTGAGTTGATATGCGACAAGCAGGCATAGAGAGTCGTGGTCTTACCAGAGCCAGTTGGTCCGGTGACTAGTACGATTCCGTGACTTTTTACAATAAGACGCCTGACAACCTCGTCAATATCTGGATGAAATCCAATTGAAGGTATCTCAAGACGTTGTTTTGACTTATCAAGAAGTCGCATCACGATACGCTCGCCGTAGCGTGTTGGCACGGTAGAAACACGAATATCGACGTCTTGGCCCGCAATCCGTAATCCTATTCGTCCATCCTGAGGTAGTCGCTTCTCTGCGATATTAAGGTTTGCCATAACCTTTACTCGAGACAAAATGGGGGCTTGGAAAACCTTGCTCTCGGTATCAACGTCGTGAAGCACGCCATCGACGCGGTATCTCACCTTAAGCACTTCCTCAAACGGCTCAATATGAATATCTGAAGCACGCTGGCTCGCGGCTCGAAATATCAAGGTATTCACATAGCGAATGATTGGCGCGTCATCATCTTCTGCGTCAGTAACGTCAATTTTTAGCGTGTTGGAAGCTTCAGGGTCATCACTTCTTGGGTCAGAATCGAGTGCACTAGAGCGATCAGACATTAAGCTCGTTCGTACCGAATTTATGGCACGAATGATTTCAGCCTCGGGCGCAACGACGAGCTTTACATATTTTCCATAACAGAGTCTGAGTGCATCTATTACTTCAGTGCGTAGTGGATCGCCGACAGCAACGGTAACGCTAGTATCGTCCTCGGCAATTGGAATAGCTTTCCATTGCTTCCCCCAGGAACCGATAACACGCGAAAACTCACCTCTGATAAGTTCCTTAGGTGGAACAAAGGAATCTAATTTCGCGATAAAGGGAATATCAAGTAGCTTCGCTACTCTTTCCGACTCGAGTGGAGAGGAGGTCGGTTGGCTAAACTCCTCCAAGTCGTCGTCTTCAAATTCGCTAGGGCTGCTTTGTTCTGTATCCATAAATCAACGCCTCTACTTAAAGAGCACGCCAGCCCTTCGTGCCAAGTGTAAGCGTTTCAGCGGCGGAAAGTTCCTGCCATTTCGACACCGTTGCTAAATCTTGATGTACGATAGCGGCTTCACTACGTTTTGCGTAGCGGCCGAGGCAGACATAGCGCTCACCTCTGTCAGAGAGATACTCTCGACCCACCTGGAAGAAGGATTGCTTACCGCTGCCGACTAGTACCAGCGCCTTCGTACCACCTTCAGTTGTTGAGGATTTGAGCACCACAAATGTCTTAGGACTCTTGCTTTTAGCTGCAAGCGAGGCAGTGCTAGTATTCGCCTTAGAATTTCCCCCCTTAGAACTTCCCAATGTGGCGCTTGCGCCAGGGAGAGCCAATGTGGCGCTTGCGCCAGGGAGACCCAGTGTGGCGCTTGCGCCAGGGAGAGTCGGTGCGACGGTAATATCGAGGACGTCGCTCTCAAAGATAATGGACGAATTGGTCTCCGCAGTATCTCCGGCGCGTTTCGTGGTCTCTGTTCGTCGAACTTTGTTTGATGGAACTAAGTGAACCTTCGCACCGTCACGAGGAATTTGACCGCTCGGGGGCGATTTTGAAAAGGCCGCTCGTGCTGGCCGAATCGTAGTTGGATGCCGCTCGTCCTTGCCATTGTATTTTTCAATCACATTATCGATATCTGAATTAGCCAGAACCTCCTCTCTTGAAGGACGGGCGTCGGTGAGTTCGATTTCCCTTCGTAAGTCTTGCACAAGCTCCACAGTCTCATCTCGTGCTTCATACTGATTCGAAATGACCCTTGGCGTAATAAATACTAAGAGATTGGTACGTCGGTTAGTTTTGGCTTCGGTTTTGAACCAGTTCCCTATAACAGGCACGTCCATCAAATATGGCACGCCTCGTGAGGAGTCGTTTTGACTGTCTTGAATTAAACCACCGGTAACAATCATTTGATTGTTCTTTACTTCGACAGTCGTTTCGGTTGTACGAATTGTAGTAGTTGGGCCGTTCGGATCGTTTCTTGTGCCGTTCACAACGTTAGATATTTCAACAAAGATTTTGAGAATTACGAATTCACCTGTGCTGATTTGCGGTGTAATGCGCAAAGTGATTCCCACATCTTGCCTCTCAATATTATTGAAAGTCGTATTGATGTTTGTCGAATCCGTTTGGGTACTTGAAACGAAGGGTACGTTTTCACCAACTATTATCTCAGCTTCTTCGTTGTCGGTCGCTAGAATCGTCGGTGAACTAAGAACGTTAACATTTTGATGTGCGCTAACAGCCGATATTAGTATGGCCTGTGATGGAATTGTAAGACCGCCCGGTAGAGTAAGAGTACCCGAACTGGCTGCAGCTAGTGTGAAGTCAGATAGTCCGGCAGGGTTCGTCAGAAGGTTGGTTAAGCCACCAAAATTAGTTTGAGTAACGACACCGCCATCGTCGCCACCAGCTGTTCCTTGTAGCTCGACGCCTAGGCTCTCTTCGTCACTCAAGGTGACCTCAAGCAATGTCGCCTCTACTAGAACCTGACGGCGCTTCATATCGAGCGCATCAACAACTTCCTTGATACGTAAGTAATCTGTTCTGCTCGCGTTGATAATTAGCGAATTGGTTGAGGGGTCTGCGGCAATGGAGACCTCACCTTCAAGGGTAACACGCCCACTGTTCGCTGCTCCTGTCTGGGTTTGGGAACGTCGAAGTAGATTTCTGCTTTGTGCTAAATTGCGTGAGATATTTCGCTGAGTCGCGGCGTTGGTCGCACCCGTTCTTGCATTAGAGCGACTGATAGAGCTTCCAGAAGTTGCTGCTCCGCTTGGACCGTCTGAATTTCCTGCACCAGAAATCAAATTGTTTAGTATCTCTGAAAGCGCCTCAGCGTCTGCATGCTTAAGACTATAGACGTAGAAACGTCCGCTAGAACGATCCAACTCGGAGTCGAGTTGTTCGCTTAAGGCTCTTACCTTGATTGTTAATTCAGGATCCGCGACGACAATTAAAGAGTTCGTGCGCTCATCAGGTATTATCTTAAGCGGCAAACTTCGTCGTTCCTGCGAGGTTTGCTGATTTGCCTGCTTATTACGATTAGCCTGATTGCTTAGATTTCGGTTACGTCGCGTTCTAGTGTTCCTAGTCGTAATATTCTGTAATTTCTCGTTCTCTTCCTCACCGAGAATCTCGTTGATTTTTTCAGCGATATCGTTTGCTTCAGCGTAGAGGATTGGAATAATTGTAATTTCCTGATCGAGCGCAGGGACATCTAGCTCAGAAGCTATACGCTCTAGCCTCGCTAAATTAGATTGAGAATCGATTACTAAAAGCGCGTTACTACCCGCAACCGCTTTCATTACGCCGTCTTTAGAAACAAATGGAGTTAAAATTTGTTCCATATCTCCTGAGGCAAGATGCCGTAGGCGAATCATCTTTGTGACTAAGGCGTCAGAAGCGGGCACTCTCTCGCTTCCAACTAATGGAATCGTGGTCTGCTTTGCATCCTTCGCAGGTATTACTTTCCACGTATTAGCTTCCACCGGCACAGTGGTGAAACCCTTAAGAAGCAAGACTGTATCGAAAATTCGTAAGGCTTCAGCGAGTGTAACAGGAGTGGGGAGATGGATTGTGACTTTACCCTTTACGGCACTATCGACAATATAGTTTCGACGGGTAATTTTACTAAACGTTTTGATTAAGGCAGTAAGTTCTACGTCATTGACGTTTAGGACTGTCGTCTCCTCTTCCAAGGTGCTCTGGTCAAGACTTCCCCGTAATTTCACTGGTGATTTTACTGGTGAGGCAACATCATCGGCTTTTGGCTCATCTGATGTATCCGTGCTCGGTGAATCATCCGCATCAACGATGGTCCGTAAGTCCATTGGAATACCACCGCGCTCTTCGACCAAGTCTAAGGGTAGGGGGTCGATCACGTCTGCGGCACTGGCCGGCGTTTCAGTTTCGATAGTCTCAGATCCAAAATCACTGACTGCTGAATCTTCGGCAATCGCTACTGGCTGAGCAGTGAGTAGCGCAAGTGCGGTAACAAGCGCGAAGCCCCGGATAGTGGAGAAAAAGCTAAACGTTCTGTAAGTAATTCTTTGAAATTTCATGCTCACTGCAAACACCTAATCAATAGCATATTTTAGTTGGGTATCCTGGCCGCTACGTTCCACTTTAACCTCAATGGAGCGTTCGCTCTTTAGTTGTTCGAATATCTTAAGAGCCTGCGCTGGATCCGTAAGACTATTGTCATTAACCTCTTTAATTATGTCACCGTTCTTGAGTCCGAGCTTTTCGTAAAGACTTCCTCTGCGGATAGCAAACAAGCGCATACCGACACTCTTTCCGTTTCGAAAGTATGGGACAGCTCGAGCCTGAGAAAGTAAACGCGGCAGATTTGCGAGAGCATCTTCGAGTTCTTCCTCTGCGACCGAAAACTCCGTTTCGTCGTCGTTTAGTGACTCGATGCCCCCGGAACCCCCGGAAGATTTACCCTTACCCTCTTGGAGCACGAGAACTTCTATTTTCCCGTTTCTATCCAGTTTAACACTCTCTGGTAGTACTTCGACTAACTTCGCTTGTCCAAAAACAGAGTCGGAAAGATCAAATACATCTTGTTCACGTTTCGCCGTATTCTCGATGATAGCGAAAGGCGAGTTACTAGACCCGACATTGGTGCCAACCAACCGCAGCTTTAAGTCACTAACCGGCTCAGCGGTTTTTGGTCGATCCACCTGCTTACTTACCGCAGCAAAGATATTTCTCGAGGCGATACTAGAGTAACTTGCCAGCGCAGTAGATCGAGCAGGTTCAATGGTTTCACTGACAACCGCCAACTTCTCATTGCCGGTTTTTCGTAGGTCAGCGTAACTAAAATTCTCGCCTGCTTGGGAGGCGAATCCGACCGCTGCAATTAGACTACACTTACCAAGCAAGGACATCGCCCCTTCAAGACTAAGTAGCCACTCTCCAAAGTGTTGCACTGAGGATTTTAATCCGGACACCGAGATTGAACCAACGAGCAGCCGGTGAATATTTCTAAAACTGGGCATAAAGTTGAGGTGCCATAGCGTATGGCAGAGCACATTTATTAGGGGACTGTTGAAAAACAGTCCCGCACCGCGAAGCGGTGCCAAAAGCCACATGCTTGTGGCTTTTGGAATGCCGAAGGCATTCATGAAA
>QIGM01000052.1 GCA_003230795.1 bacterium | reverse complement strand
ACAATCTATCGGGAATTTCTTTTCACGATGACTATATAGTCTTAAAGGCTAGACGATGCAGGGCTTTAATAGTGGCAGCAAGGATTGAGCAGGCGCAATTACCTGCAAATACAGCATATTTCTGAGGCATTCCTCACCGCTCTACTTGAGCAACTAGGCCTGGTTCTCAAGTTCTTTGATGAACTCTCGTGATTCTTTCATGGATTCCTCCATGCTTCGAAGGAGCGATGCCACATCTTGTTCCACGGTATTGAGTTCGCCGCGTAGCGCGCCAACGGCTCGGGCGT
The DNA here is from genome assembly GCA_003230795.1 of bacterium. Classification (GTDB taxonomy): domain Bacteria; phylum Bdellovibrionota_C; class UBA2361; order SZUA-149; family SZUA-149; genus SZUA-149. The sequence continues at coordinate 5,635 of QIGM01000052.1, read as the reverse complement.
TTAGGTTGTGCTTAAGATAGAGAACCTGGTCGCGTAAGGCTCCGAGTACGGGCTCGACGCTTTTCTCTGCTCGACGCATTGCCTTCATCATTGGCGAGTACTTGCGCCGTGTTTCTTTTAAGCGCTGAGCACTGTTTCGACGGAGGCTCGTGCTAGTATATTGCTCGAGTTCGTCTTCCCACTCGTCGAAAAGAGCCTCTGCTACTTCTTCAATGTCATCAATGCGAGAGGAGAGTTCCTCGGATTTAGATTCGCTACTCTCATACTCGGAATTTAGTGCCTCGTAGCGTTCCTCTAGGGAGCCACCTTTGAACTCAACTATAGACTTAAAACGTTCCAAGGCGGATGAAAATTGTTCTTTCGTTTCTTCCTGCGTGGTTTGAGCAGCCTTTACTCGTTTAACCATCAAGTCTCGTTTTGGGAAGCCAAGCTTATCCATTGCTGAGAAGTATACGGCACTACATCCGAAGCTAGAGACGCAAACGAATACGAGGAAGAAGAAGAGAGGAGACTTGGTTTTCATGACGGTCGTTCTCGGTACTAGTAGCTTGGGTAAATGTGAGGCAAATAACTCGGGAATTCTGACACAACTGAGGCTGGAGGCCAAGCGCTGCCTTATTTGAGTGGCACCAGTAGCACCGGAACTTCAGACTGCCGCAGTACCTTCTCAGCGATACTTCCGAGAAGAACCTTCTTGAAGCCAGAGCGTCCTTGGCTTGCCATTACGATTAGGTCTATCTCTAGAGAAGCCGCGGCTGAGAGTATTGTTTCCGCCACGGAGCTCTTGCTTATTACCACTTGAAAGGAGTGCTCGATGCCGGGTAGTTCCTTAACGCAAAGTTGCTCTAGCTTTTGTTTTGCCTCGCGTTCGGATTGTTCCATGATACCGGAAGCGTCTATCACAGAGCTTGCGAAAGTATAGGGGCTATTTGTTGAGGAGACGTCTTCGAGGACGCAAACTACCGTCACTTCGCAGCTCGCCTCTTTGGCGAACTTTCGGATATAGTTAAATGCTATCAGAGAGGACTCGGAAAAGTCTGTGGTGAGAAGTACTTTCATTTTGCGTGCTTTCCTTGGATAATCAGGTGTCAATTTGATATCCATAATTATGTAACTTTTCTAGCAGTAGGTCTATGCTTAAGGGCAAATTTGGGAGGGTGTAACAGATGCTGAAGCTCGCATTCGCACAGATGTGTTCAGAGAACGGAGAGCCTGGACGTAACGTGCAAAAGATGTGTTCTCTGATTGAGCAAGCCAGCGCCCAGGGCGCGGAACTGCTAGTTTTCCCTGAAATGGCAGACACTGGTTACCATCCATCAGTCTTTGACTCCTCCGCCCAGAGTTGGCCAGGACCTGTGTTGGATGCTTTGCGTGCTGCTGCAGCGAAGAATTCGCTCGCGGTGTTTTGCGGCATGTCGGAGAAGACTGAAGAGGGTATCTATAACTCGATGGCTGCTATCGATGCTAGCGGCGAGCTAGTTGCGAAGTATCGAAAGATCCATCTCTTTACTCCAGCTCCAGCCGATGAGGCGCGGTATTTTTTGGCGGGTGATTCTGTTGAAGTGGCAGAAGTCGCCGGAGTGAGAGTTGGACTTTCGATTTGTTACGATCTCAGGTTTCCAGAGTTGTATCGAGCTCAAGCCCTAGACGGTGCTCAGCTCCTTATTAATTCTGCCGCTTGGCCAGCTAAGCGCAGTACCCACTGGGACTACCTCACCCGTGCTCGAGCGATTGAGAATCAAGCATACTTCTTGGGCGTTGCGTCGGTCGGCCCAGAGGGTGCTTTTGTTTTGAATGGTAACAGTAGGCTCGTCTCTCCTCAAGGAGAGGTGGTTGCAGAAGCAAAGGGTGGATCTGAGCAGCTAATCGTTGCGGAGCTTGATATCGCAGTGCTGAACTCTTTTCGTGCTGGGATACCAACGTTTAGCTCAAGAAGAGAAGATGTCTACGGTAGTCTAAAGACTAGTAAAGACGATTAAGCTTCCACTGAGCAAGGCTACAAGCAGTGAGGCCAGAAGTCCGACGATCAGGGGCTTAGGTCCAAGTGAACGTATACTCGAAATCTTGCTGTTGAGACCAACACCGAAAAGGCCCATCAATACAAAAAACTTTCCCGACTTTCCCAGCCAATGCAGGACTGAATCAGGGACAGTGGCAAGCCCGCATACCGCAGCCACGATAAAATAAGCGAATAGAAACCAGGGAAATGCGCGCACGACATCTGCGGAAGCGGTAGCTGATGTGCTCTCTACTCTGGATTTGTTCCAGTACATCGCAATACCAAGTGCGACTGGAGCGAGAAGGCAGTTTCGCACTAGCTTTACTGCCGTCGCTGTTGCGCCAGCCTCTTCGGAATAGATGTAGCCAGCCGCGACCACTTGAGGGGTGCTGTGAATCGCGGTTCCGGCGAAGAGTCCGAAGGACTCATCGCTGACCGGAATAAGAGCCGCTACGAAGGGGTAGATCAGAATCGCAAGCAAACCAAAGAGCGCTATCACCGCAATCGCGTAGCTCGTTTCTTCTTCTTTCGCTTGAATCAAAGGGGCAACGACTGCGATTGCGGTGCCTCCACAAATGGTCGTGCCGACTGCAAGCAAAATGGCGAGTCGGGAATCGAGATTGAGGTAGCGTGAAAGCAGATATATCGCGGCCAGTCCTAAGCCCATTGTTCCTCCGATGATTAGGAGCAGTCGGAAACCCTGGCTTTGAAAGAGGGAAAGGTCGAAGGAGGAGCCCAGGAGGACGATTCCAAGAATAAGAGGTTTTTCGAACGCCTTTATCCCAGCGGAGCAAACGCTTGGAATGAGCCCAAAGCTGCCGAGTGTAATACCGGCGATTATTGCCAGTACTGCAGCTTCAATCGGGTGCTTGTCACCGATTTCATAGAGTTGAGACGTAGCGAGAAAGATAAGAGCTCCTAGCGCGAGGAAGCACCACCCTTCGATATATTCTCGTTTCATAAATTCACGTAAATTGAAGGAACTACAAAGTTCTGTATTTTGAATCAATACCTATTGCAGTAGTATGGTCCGCAGGAGAAGACAGATATATCAGAATCTGCTTCCATAGTTCCACTACTGAAAAGTTTCTACTCCTATGTTGCAGATTGTCATCATTTTAGTCGTTGTTATCGTGCTTGGACGGCGCTTGCGCCCGTATCTGCCGCGCTTCGGTCTGGGGACGGATAAGACCTATCATAAGTCGAATCTCCCTTCAGACGCTCAGTCGGCGTTTATCGTTTGTACCTTCTCCCTACTTAGGAAGCTAGCCGAAGTAGATGGACGAGTGGAGAAAGCTGAAACGCAAAGAGTAAAGGAGTATGCTAGCGACCAGCTTAAGCTTGGGCCGAAAGAGAGCAAGCTAGCGATGAAAGTCTATAAAGATGCGGGGAGTTCTCCCTTGTCCATTCAAGACTACGCGGATCGTTTTGCTCAGGTGTATCGCGATAGAGTGCAGTTACATGATCGAATGGTGAAAATATTGCTTGAGGTCGCGATTGCAGACGGGGCGTTCTCTGATGCAGAGGGTGCAGCTATTCGTTCCGTTGCTCTTCGTTTAGGACTTAGTGAGCCTGGTTTCCAGCGAATGAAGCGAGGGGTTGCAGGGGAGGAGAGACTTATCCACTAAGGCCCTTGTTTTAGAAAGATGGGGTTTTAGAAAGATGGGGGTTAAGAAGGTGGGGCCTTAGCTGCCGGAGGATGCTCGTAGTGTCCATTCAGTAATAAAATCAGGGTCCTTCATCACTTCGCCGGTTGAAGGAAGCTCGTACTCCCCCGGATCCGCAACTGTATAGCTGCCGAAGTGTGGCGGAAGCGTTACTTCCTTTCCGTTTACGGGGTGGCGGAGAATGACTTCTTCATCAGAGATAGTTTCGATTACGCCTTGGAATTGCTGTTCCTCAACGATTTCTCCCTGTTCGTCAGAGAAGTTAAAACGAATCAACACTTTACTGCCGACTTGTGGTCGGGTGTCGGCTTCTTGGTATTCTTCGTCAGGCATGACTGGGTTCCTCGTGGGTTAATTTAGTTTATCTTACTAGATGAGGGGTATGTTGGTCGAGCTTGCGAAGGTGAGGGCGGGAATGCGGGTGCTAGTTATATGGAAACACAGGGGTTCTGCGTTGGGTTGGGAGGGTGTATTTCCGTGTGTTTTTGTGTTTAACTTGGCCGTTGAGCCGCTTTGGCGTGTGTTCTTTGTGCGGCGCACATTTATTCTCCTAATACATAGAGTAGAAGTATGACGAAGTTTTTATTCGTTGCGACCTGGTCGTTACGGATGAAGACTTCGTGCACTCGAAAGGTTACTTGGGACTGTTTCATTGTGCTCTGCGGCGTAGAGCCTGGGTTTAACGACCTATGCTCTATGCTGTTGAGATATGGTGCTACGTCGTTCCCTTTTTTATTCGGCTATGGATGTCGAATCGCGTAGTTGCTGGTCCATCAGTGGGCGCTAACCCTTTGTTAGTCTTGGAGCACTCCAATGGTAGTATTTAGACAAACCGAGCTTGATGGCGGCGGTCGAAACTCTTATCACGAAATTGGCTTTTTTACCGGACAGCCCATGGGTGATGTGGACGCGACCGCGGGCAAGAGTCAACTTGAAGTTCTGCTCTCACACATGAACGTGTCGAAGGACTTTGATGTTGTTGAGATTGGTACCTGGGCGCTTGACCTTCGTCGCGCAGATGAAGATTTGCTTGCTGCGGAGTATGCAGATGAGCTCGTTACTCTCTGCGCAGAGCATGACCTCCAAATCGCCTCACTTGCGGCACATCTCCAAGGTCAATGTCTCGGCGATCGGGCAACTGTGAAAACGATTCAGTTCCAGGGCGGTGAAGTTGTTGCCGCGTATCAAGCCTGGCTCGATGAGGGTAACCGTCCGCCGGAAGATGATCCCTTCCACGTGCCTGAGCATGTTGCAGAGCTCTCACGTGAACTTGCAACGAAGGATTTGATTGCCGTCGGTCGCCTTGCTCACTACCTTGGTGAGCTGCAGGAACGTAACGTTCCGGTTTCGGGTTTCGTCGGTTCGGCCGGTGCTTGGGATGAAATCTTCCCGTTTCCACCGGTGCCTACACAACTTGGCGATGCTGGAGAGGATGGCACTGGCACGGTGATTGAACTCGGTCATCGTGCTGATTACGCGCTTACAATTCTCATCAAGCGTTTCAAACCGGTGTGGGATTTCTACCAGGAGCGCGGCGTAAAGTTCGGACTAGAATCCCATCCTGGGGAGATCGCTGCTGGAGATATCGTTTCAACGAGACGGTTCCTCGACGCCACCGATGCTGCTGGGTACAACGGTACTGTTGGCTTGAATTTTGATGCCAGTCACCTCGTGTGGCAGGACGTGGATCCGATTCAGTTTATCCACGAATTCATCGAATACATCTGGAGCGTTCATCACAAAGGCGTCCAGGTTCGAAGCAAACGTCGTTCGCCTGCTGGCGTGTTGTGCGGTTGGCTCGGATTTGGTGAAAATGGTCGCTACTGGGACTTCGTGTACGCCTCATCGGACCGTGACTCGACTTGTCCTGAAGAGATTATCTCCACCTTGAACTCTCTTGGTTGGGTCGGCGCCTTGACGATTGAAGGCGAAGATACCGGCTTTGATCTGATTCCTGCCATGATTCGTG
>QIGM01000294.1 GCA_003230795.1 bacterium | reverse complement strand
AAGAAGGTGAGCCTCCTGGAGTTACAGTGACCGTCCTTTGGGATAACGGCACGCTTTCTCACTTTGTTCCTGCGGCATTAGAGAAGGCGTAAGTACCGCTTCCGTCTTTATTTCTAGGGCACCCCAATTAGTTTGGATACTTCGGCTCTTCCAGGTCGTTGATCCGTTGAATGTTGCCTTGGTGTCTAGATATCACCAAAATTGCCGCAAGTAGTGCGGCGAGCACAGCCGTTAAGGTTGGTGTGTCCTTAGTGAGATAAACAATTGAGACAGTAAGGGAGAGTGATGCACTAATCGATGCAAGCGCAATGTATCTAGAAATTTTTACGGCAGTCGCGAATACCGCGATAGAAATTAGAGTTGGTATTGGAGCAATCACGAGAAAAGCTCCTAGTCCTGCCGCAACACCTTTGCCGCCCTTAAACTTTAAAAAGGGAGAGAAGCAGTGACCGAAGACAGAAGTAATTCCGGTTAGTGGTACAAAAAAATCAATCGGGAGGTTTGTCGGTGGAATAATCCAGAAACCAAGTGCGGCGCCCATTCCTCCCTTGATAACATCGAGCACCAAGGTGATAACGCCAGATCTTTTGCCCAGGATGCGCGCTACGTTAGTTGCGCCAATGTTTCCACTTCCATGTTCTCGAACGTCGATCCCTTGGATCTTTGCTATCAAGAATCCAAATGGGATTGAGCCAATAAAAAAGGCTAGAACGCATGCAAGGATCAGAGACATTATTGGCTCGCTCCCGTTAGTAGGGCCCGTTAAGTAGGGACTGTTGAAAATACTCAAGCGTGCTATTCTTTGAGCGCATCAATTGCACGCTTATAGTTATCGGATCCAAAAACAAAGGTACCGGCAACGAGCGTATCTGCTCCAGCCGCTCGAACTTGCTTGGAGGTCTCAGCGTTGACTCCTCCGTCAACTTCTAAATGAATTGTGTTACCCGATTTCGTAATTAGCTCACGGGCACTTCGAACCCGCTCGAGAGACTGTGGAATAAACTTCTGACCACCCCATCCAGGGTTTACAGTCATTAGTAGTAGCAAGTCGATTTCATCTATTACTGACTCTAGTGCAGAAACAGGCGTGCCGGGATTGAGCGCGACACCAGCTTTTGCTCCGCATTCGCGAATCTGCTGTAGCGTTCGGTGGAGGTGAGGGCAGGCTTCTTGGTGAACCGTAACGATGTCAGCTCCAGCGGCGATAAAGGCTTCAATGTGGCGCTCCGGTTGGCTGATCATAAGATGAACGTCCAAGGGAATGGAGCTGTGAGCCTTTAAGGTAGTAACCATCTGTGGCCCGAAAGTAATGACAGGCACAAAATGTCCATCCATTACATCAACGTGAAGAAGGTCGGCGCCGGCGTCGCAAATGTTTTTCGTCTCAACGGCGAGTTGAGACCAGTCCGCGGCAAGTATAGAGGGAGCGATTAATGGTGCCTGAGTAGATATCCGAGTAGATACCTGAGTAGATAAAGGAGTCATGTTGATAGCCTAAAAGTCTCGTCTAAAAATAATGAGCTACGCAAGGGCCTAGGAAAAAGACTGCCCGACGGAAATCTGACGTCCGCGTAAGGCGTCTTCTACGGGTAAGCGCTTCTTGCCAGAGAACTGCAGCTCATCGATCGCAATATACTGAGAATCTCCACATGCCACAATTAGTTCTCCCTTACCCACTTCTACTACATCTCCAGGCGGTGAAGGCGGGAAATTCTGATTTTCGACTTCTCTAGCCTTGAAGATTTTTACTAAGCCTCCATCGAGCTCGCTTCGTGCTCCTGGAAAGGGATCGCAGGTGCGAATTCTTCGTAGAGTAATTGCAGCATCTTCCGACCACTTTATAAGACAGTCCTCTTTTTCCCACTTCTCCGCGTAGGTCACTCCGTTTTCATTTTGAGCGGCAGCTTGAAGTGAGCCATCGAGAATTGCTGGAAGGGCCTTGACGAGAAGCTCGGCGCCTATCTGTGCTGCTTTGTCGTGGAGGGAACCAATTGTTTCGTTGGCTGCAATTTGCATGTGCTCCGTCAAAAACACCGGGCCCGTGTCTAGTCCTTCTTCGATTTTCATGATGCTGACTCCGGTTTCCTTGTCTCCGGAGAAAAGAGCCCACTGAAGCGGCGCGGCCCCTCGCCAACGAGGTAAAAGCGAGGGATGAATATTAACCATTCCGCAACGGGCAAACGAAAGGAGGGACGTAGGGATTATCTTACCGTAGGCGACACAGACGAATACATCTATTGGAGCAATGTCGCTTAGAAATTCTGCGAGTGATGCGCTACTTTTTGCACCTTGTAGTCGAGGTGTTGCTGAATCGCCTACAGTCTCTATATTCTTTATCGACTTGGGTTGATAAACAGGAATACCCAATTTCTCGGCCAATACTTTTATCGGAGGCGCTTGAAGTTTTTGCCCTCTGCCTGAAGGTTTATCGGCTTGCGTTACGACTGCGGTGATATCAAATGTCTTGGTGTCGACCAACCCCTGAAGAGCCGGATTGGCGAACTCCGGGGTGCCGAAAAAAACTAGCTTGGGGCGTGCGCTACTCAAAGGATTAGCTTCTTCAATTTGGATTTAACGAGTTGCAACTTTAGTCGACTCAGGTAGTCAATGAAGAGCACTCCATCAAGGTGATCAATCTCGTGTTGGAGGCAAATACTAAGAATACCATCGGCCTGGATTTCAAGTTCTTCACCACGTTCATTTAACGCTTGGACGACGACGCTCTCTGCACGCGTAACCTTTTCGCGAATTGTCGGAATGCTAAGGCATCCTTCTTCGGAATCGATTTCACCTGATTTGGAAACAATCCTAGGGTTAATCAGTTTGTAGAGAGTGCTACCATCTTTGGGTTTTACTTCTTCTTCCTCGTCCCCTTCCTCCGCGTCGGAGCCTCCTACATCGACAATGCATACGCGTAAGTTCGAGCCTACCTGTGGGCCGGCGAGGCCAATACCAGGCGCGTCGTACATGGTTTCCGCCATATTATCGAGCAGTTTTCGAATGTCGTCAGTTATCTCTGAGACAGTTTCACATTCCTCTTTTAGGCGAGGGTCTGGGTAAAAAACGATATCGAGTATTGCCATTCTTCTACAGTTTTATAGTTATCAATGAGAGAAAATCGCTGAAAATCTCATCTACGCCGATAATTGCTTAACGAGACTAATTAAAGCTTCTGGTTCAAAAGGTTTACTTAAAAAAGGCCGTCCGGAGCTTCGAAGATAGAGTTCCGTATCGCCTCTTGAGGCATCACCAGTGATGAAGGCAAACCGAGAAACGAGCTCAGGGCGAGTGTTCTGTATCGTTTCTAGTATATGCCGACCACTCATGCCTTCCAAGTTGAGATCGCAAAGGATGACACTAACCTCAGCATCATTCTTAAGCCTTTCTAGAGCATCCTCTCCAGACAAGCATTCGATGGTAAGAGTTTCTTTGTTCCTTGCGCTGAGCTCGATGATTTTCGAGATGGCCGATGCGACTGTTGGCTCGTCATCGATAATAAGAATTGTTGCAGCCTTAGAAAAAAGCGGTGCCTGCTCAGTTGTGGCACTAGGTATCACATCGGCGATTTCATCAACTGCCTTAGCGTCAGTCTTCAATCGAATGCGGGTAACAAAATCGAATCCGTTTTCACCTGCACGCTCTTCTATCTCAATAGAACCACCAGCGCGTTCAACAATTCCTGCGGCCATACTCAGACCAATACCGAGATGCTTATCATCGGCCCACGAAGTGGTGAAGAGTTCGAAAAGCTCTGAGAGCTCAAAGGGGCAAGCAAACTTCTGCTGTGTGATGACTTCTATTACCGCGAAGGGAGTTTCTTGAGACAAGCGAAGCGTAATGGGTGGAGATTCTGGCGCCTCTTCGGCCTCGAAAGCGCCTACTGCTTGATAGGCGTTAGAAAGGCATTCAGATACTAGGATGAGTGTCTGATCTGCGTCGCAAAAAGCTGATACTGACTCGTCATCTATGCGCAGTCGAATCCAGTCAGAATCAAAATTCTGTCTTGTTCGCAGTTTTGATAAAGAAGAATGAATCAAAGTGAGAAGGTCGTTTGATTGTTGGCTTCCGTCTTTTGATGAAAGCAGTAGCACCATTTTTTCTGTAAGCGCGTTGATTCTCCAAGCTTCTTTGACTATAGATCTTGCGTAGCTCACCGTTTTCTCATCATCGAGTGGAGAATCTGGAATTCCCGAAAAGCGGTCGAGGATTGAGCCGAGTGAGATGATGGAGGTGAGCGGATTGCCGATCTCATGACCGAGCTTATGCGCCAAAGAGGAGAGCAATTCAGAGTCAACTATACTGTCGCGCTGAAATTTGGAGCGTCCGGTCCTGCTAGAACTTTCAGCAGCGGCGCTTGTTGGAATGTCACGGTCTTTTGGTGACAATATTTACCTCGTTCATCAGTAATCGGTGGGAATTCCTTTTTCCGATGACTATACATGCTAGCCTTTTATCGGCACAGTCGCATCTGCTAGGCATCTGCTTGATAGGCTTGCTGCTAGGCATCTGCTTGATAGGCTTGCTGGAGTAGCATAAAAAGCTATTCGTATCTATTGACTGTAAGGAACCATATGCCAATGCTTGCTCGCATTAGGAGCATCGCCTCTGTTTTTTGGTTACTCGGAATTCTCTTCCTGGCGCTCAGCTTTAGAGTTGTTAGGTATTTTGATGTAAGAATCGAAGACCTGCAGTTTCTTTATTTTCCTTTAGTGCTGCTCGTTGTTTTCAACATTCCGTCTTTGAAGCGCTTCGCAGTTCCAAAATCACTCTTAGTGCTTGCAGTAGGACTCTGGCTATTGGCTGCTGCTAACGTTGAGGGCTTCTTTCCGGGTTTCAGTAAGCAAGCCAGTGTGGTTGTCGCTAGACTCCAGAGCGATAGTTCTGGAATGGAGGCACGTTCTCTTTTTCTTAGGCTAAATAAAATCGCGCGCACTTATCATTTGCCGAGTGCTGAGATGATGCGAAAGAGTTTTGGTGATGAGAGTAGTGCTCGCGATTGGTTCAATAAGAATCCTTCGAGATCTTTGCTTATTCGCGGAGAGCCCTCCTGGTTGTCGGTCGTTTTTCGTGCGAGTCCGCAAGACTATTTAGCGCCCATCCTAAATTCGCAAGAGCGAGTTCTTGATACTACTGAAACAGAATATGCAATGAGGTGGGGTTTAACCGCGCGCGAGGACGTCGTCTTTGTTTCTTTGCCTGGAACCTCTGGTCCCTACGCGCTTCTCTATCAAACGGCAGCAGTCGATGTGCCTGGAGAACCGGAAGAGCTTGCTCGACATTGGCTGGCGTGGCTCGCTGCGGCACTGCCAACCGAGACTACACCGATTGACTCCGTGGAGGCGGAAGCAAGTTTCTTCTCTACTCGTCTCGATGCCTTGAATGAAGCAAGCCTCATCTCTGGCCCTTGGAAAACTGACTCACCGCGAGCCTTTAGTGATTATCTTGCGGGAACTCTTTCTTTGCTACAGTCGCTGAGCTCTTCCTCCTTTAATTCCACCGAACCCTTACGCCGTTTAAGGACTGCTGCTGGTAGAGTTAGTCATTTCACCTCTCCAGAATTGTTTACCTCGATTTTCAATAACGCCGCTCTCGCCATGCTTACCCAAGCTCGCACTAAAGAAGACTACCGTAAGGCAAGGGAGTGGTTACTTTCGGCGACCACTGCTGAGGATCAGGCGCTCGACTCTGTGCCTATGCGAGCTGCGTTCTACAACCTCTCAATGCTCGACCGCTCCGAGATCGCGCGGTAGACACTTTTACTCTCTGTTTTTTTACTCTCTGTTTCTTCCTGTACCAAGCAACTTAAGCCCGTAATCAGCGATAAGGTATTTAGGGCAGTGCGTCTCATTTAGATATAGAAATACGCTGGAATATCAAGAGGTTAACAATCAACTGGTTTGAGCACGCCTCTATTACCTAGTAGAACATTGCATGTTTATC
>QIGM01000244.1 GCA_003230795.1 bacterium | reverse complement strand
AAATCGGCAGTGGGCTTTTTGGTGGTGAAGGCTTTATTTTACAGAAGATATCTGGTGAAGGATTGGCCTTTGTTCATGCGGGTGGAACCATATGTAAGAAAACACTTGCAGATGGGGAGTCTCTTAAGGTCGACACTGGTTGCATAGTCGCTTTTCAAGAGTCTGTTTCTTACGACATTAAGTATGTGGGTAACGTGAAGTCAGCGCTTTTTGGTGGCGAAGGATTGTTCTTTGCTGAGGTCACGGGGCCAGGCGATATCTACTTACAGTCTCTGCCCTTTAGTCGTTTAGCTGACCGAGTATATCAGGCGATGCCGAAAGGTGGAGGAAAGTCTACTGGTGAGGGCGGCATCCTTGGGAACCTTCTGATGGGTGGCCGGAACTAGTTTATTCAAAGGCCTGCGCCCTTGCTGAGAGTTCCTCAACGGAGTTCTTGACTCCCCCTTTTAGTTAGAGCTTTATCGAAAAATCGGGTCAAAGAAGGCAGAACGCCCATTAGGAAGAGAACGACAAGGCGAATTTCTCCGTCGCCGAAGTTGTATTCTACCCAAGTTAGTGTGTGTTAAAGCCGCAGTGATATCGAAAACGTTGTCTAATTGGATATAATTGGATATTTGTGGACATTCTTGGCCCAAGAAACGGATATCGAATGAAGACTCAAAACCTAAAGATCACCTCTGAACAACTCCGACTCATCGCCGAGATCGATGAGTTCAAGGGCAGTTGGAAGATGATGACGACCCTGGCTCCAGAGCGGCTCGCGGTGCTAAGGCGAGTCGCCACCATTGAGAGCATCGGATCATCAACCCGCATTGAAGGTGCAAAACTCAGTGATGCTGAAGTCGAAAAGCTACTTGGCCGCGTTGGTTTACAGGCATTCGTTAATCGAGACGAGCAAGAGGTTGCTGGCTACGCCAAGGCAATGGAAACAGTCTTCGATGCTTCTGATTCAATTCAACTTACCGAGAACTATATAAAGCAGTTACACAGCATGCTGCTACAACACTCTACCAAAGATCAGCGACATCACGGAGACTACAAGAAACTGGCAAACCATGTCGAAGCGTTTAACGAGGAAGGCGAAAGCGTTGGCATAATATTCGAAACCGCATCTCCGTTTGAGACGCCGCGTAGAATGCAAGAGCTAGTCGCTTGGGTGCGTGAAGCCTTCGATGAGAAGGATCTTCATCCACTAGTGATAATTGCTTTATTCATCGTGACCTTTCTTGAAGTTCATCCGTTTCAGGATGGCAATGGTCGTCTGTCGCGAGTCTTGACTTCGCTGCTGTTACTTAAGGCGGGCTATACCTACGTTCCCTATAGCTCCTTAGAAAGTATCATCGAGCAAAATAAGGACAGCTACTACCTAGCACTTCGTCGCACGCAAGCGACACTTTCGAAACACGATCCTGACTATGAACCCTGGCTGCAATTTTTTCTCCGCTCACTCAAGGCGCAAAAAGACAATCTCGCACAACGAGTCTCAAACGACTCTAGCCTTGAAGACCTCCATCCGGATGCGGCGCTTATTTTAGAATATGCGAAAAGTAATGGCCGAATTACAACGGGGGAAGCTGAGGAATTAGTTCAAGCCCCGCGACCGACAGTGAAATCCCGATTGTCCCACCTAGTTGAGCGAAGGCTACTCGTGCGAAGAGGAAAGGGTAGGGGGTCCTGGTACTCTCCCGTATAGTAAACGAGAATCTCTTTGCCCACTCCGTGTGTGTGTGGGGGGGGGGGCGTAGCGAGAAGAGTGTCAGCCCAATAAGCCACATTGTTTTTCTGTACAAATACTTGCCGAGTTGATTTATAGCCAAATACACGCTTTGTTAATCGTATTGAGTAAAAAGATTTTCCAAATTGCATAATCAGAGGGCTGCCATGAAGAACAGATACATTTTCCCCAGTGTTTTCTTCTCTCTTTTTGCCTTTATTACGGCCTTTATTACGGGGGCGTTTGCTGCGGATCACAATGAAGCGCCGGCGGTAATGGGCGAAGTGAGGTCGTTTGTAGATATTACGGACGTCTTTGCATTTAAGAGTCCGCAAGACGACTCCAAGTTAGTTCTCGTTTACGGAGTCTTCAGTCCGGAAGTTGCATCTACGCCGCCGTTGTTTTCGGATCTCGCGCGCTACGAGTTATATGTTGATACTGATGGAGATGTCGTTGCAGATACTACTGTTAGGATCACCTTTGACACGACCGTCGGTTCGGATGGGGGCGTTTCTCAAACGTTTCGAATGACCGGTGTTCCTGGGGGGGGAGCCATTAGTGGTCCAGTGTCGAACGGAAGTGAAGCGGTGGTAACAACGTCGGGAGATGTAAATGCCTTCGCCGGACTCCGAGATGACCATTTCTTTTTTGACGCCATTGGTTTCCAAAATTTTCTAGCTTCACCGTGTGTTCCGGTTGTCGGTTTGCGCTGTGAGGGCGGGGGTTCGCCAGAAAATTTCTTTGGCAGCTTTAATACGGCGACTATCGTCGTAGAGTTTCCGATCGCTGCGCTTCCGGGAATTTCGGCCTCGGATTCGGGAAATATTTCAATTTGGGCGAAAAGCTTCGAACAGCAATAAATAGGTGACTACTATGAAAACCTTTTCAATTCTTCTCGCAACAGTTGTAGTGGCGTTGGTATGGGTCTCTTGCGGGGGCTCTAGCGGTAGTGACGCCATTTTTCTCCAGGTAGATCGCATGGGTGTTTCGGCAGTCAACTCCGCACTTATCCCCTCGGGGATGAAGGATGATTTCAACTTGGGTGACCCGAGCACAGATCCGAACGACTTCCTTGATACTATTATCGCAACCATTACTGCGCTTAGAGGAGCGGTTGCGTCGGTTCCCGGATTTCCGGCTGAGGATTCTCCCGGAGTTTCTGCCGAGGCGGTCGCAGGAATTGTGAACCCCGACGTTATAAACATTGACTTGAGCATGCCGACGGTCTTTCCGAACGGAAGGGGACTGGAGGACGATACGATCGATCCGATTTTGGGGCTCGTGTTAAATCGCGGTAGCGTTCTTTCCGGTGGTCCTGGAATATCCGATGGGGTCGCCAACGACTCTCCCGCGCTTAGCGTGTTTCCCTTTGCTGCGCCTCCTCAGTAGGGAAGGAGTTCAATAGGTCCTCTGACTGTTAGGCGACTCGTTGGCGGTTTAGGCGGCATGAAAAAGGTAGGCACGATATGCTGTATTGCACTGGCACTCTTTGCCGGGGTGAATTTCTTTGATTATCTTGCGTTCACGAAGATGCAATCGATGTCTACGCCTTCGCTGCCCATTGAGGCAGAGTCCGTTGGAACGTACGCAAAAAATATGCTTGCGTTCTGGGAGAAAGAACTTGAACGCGATCCCTTCAACTTTATAGCCGTTCAAAAAATTGCGGCTGCAGAGATGTCTCTCGCTCGCTCGAAAGGTGAGGAGACTCGATATCGCCGCGCCGAACAGCTGTTGCGGAAAGCGGAGCCATTTACGCCGAAAACAGACACCATTCGACTTCTGCTTCTCGGGCACAGTTTGTTGGCACGGCATCAATTCTCTGATTCTCTAGAGATTTCACTGAAAATTCTCTCGCTAGCACCAGGAACTGCCGCTCCAGCTTTGCTCAGAATTGACGCGTTGCTGGGCTTGGGTCGCTACGAAGAAGCATTTCGCTACTTAGAAAATTTTCACGAAATGTTTCCGGGCTTTGCTTCTTGGGCCAGGATGGCGGAATTGTATTCGCTTCAAGGCGAACATGAGCAGCGCTTGAACGCTCTGCTTAAGGCGCGGAGTGCTTACGCCGGGGAAGATGCGGAACCCTTAGCCTGGATTCAAGCCCAGATTGGAATTTTCTACTTGGAGAGAAAGCGATACGACGAAGCGGAATCTGCTTTTAAGGAAGCGCTTCGTTCTTATCCGGATTACTATTTGGCTATTGAACACCTCGCTGAGCTGGCTGAGGTGAGAGGAAATCTAAGTGCAGAGCAGATTTTTCTGCGAAGAACGCTCGAGTTACGACGAGCTCCCGAATATTTGCTGCGAATGGCGCGCGTTGAACGCGCTCTTGGAAACGAAGAGACCTCGGCGATGCTTCAGGCAGAAGCATTGAAACTTCTGGAGCAATGGGTTGAGGAAGATCCGGCGGCCCACTCAAGAGACTTAGCGGAGGTTTTGCTGGAGCGAGGCGATACAAGCACTCGAGCAATGGAGTTGGTCTCAATCGATCTCAATCAGCGTCCTGGAGATTTGCGTTCCCATTACGTTGCGGCGCGGGCGTGCAGAATGCTTGGCGATATCGAATGCGCGCGTTCGCATATCCGTCAGTCTCTACGGCTCAGCAATTCGCAGGCAGAATTCCTAAAAGAATCAGCAATAATTAAGCTGGAATAAATAGGCGTCCCTTTTTTACGCAGCGGTATCGAGAAACATTGCCTAATGGGCGTGTCGAAAAACGCAGTTTTTTGACACGCCCATTAGGTTCGAGTTGTTTAGCCATGCAACCTTCATGGCAATAGAAATCTTGGGTATCGAATTCAGCCGGTATCTTCGACATGGGAGTAGTGGGCTTTTTGACGGACAGAATTAGAATCTTCGACCAAGCAATTTGTTTCGAGCACCAACAGCATTGGTACGTTGTGACCTTATTTTTTCGTTTTCCCATTAAGAGCCTTTAGTTAGAGCTTTATCGAAAAATCGGGTCAAAGAAAGCAGAACTCCCATTAGGAAGATCTTCTCGACGCGAAAGAAGCAAGAGGGGGTTCTTACCGGACTCAACCTTTGATGACGGCTAACGGCACGTCGCTTTCGCTGCGCCGTATCCAGGTAAGATAATCCCATTGGACTTAACGTCTACTGGTGAAGGCGGCATCCTTGGGAACCTTTTGATGGGTGAGCGGAACTAGTTTGTCGATACTATCCCTAGCTACATCTTATCTAGATGAGTTAGCGGAATTTTGTTGCCTACGTGCAATTCGACGAGCCTCTTCAAGGCTCAGAGTACTCCCATCAGGGCCCTGGATCGGACCATCGAGTTTATAAACGATTGGATAACCGTTCTCAGACAGAGTTGTGTCTAGTAGGTAAACATCGTCTGCAATTTTTTCTACGCGGATGATTTCTCCACTGATGCGATTGTGGACGCTGAGAGCAGGTATGTTAGGCTAAATGAATGCAGAATCTATATGCAGATATTTTAATCAAGCTTACG
The DNA here is from genome assembly GCA_003230795.1 of bacterium. GTDB lineage: Bacteria > Bdellovibrionota_C > UBA2361 > SZUA-149 > SZUA-149 > SZUA-149. The sequence continues at coordinate 774 of QIGM01000244.1, read as the reverse complement.
GATGCTCAAGTTAAATTTGTCTTAGCTGGTGGTGTCGCGAGTGTTCTGCATGGAGTAGAACGACTGACTGTTGATATCGATATAGCAGTTGATATGTCCGAAGAGAACTTAGATCGTTTTTTCGTAGTTCTTCGGGAGATGCATTTCAAACCACGGCTGCCCGTTGGGCTTGAATTTCTCAAAAATCAGGAACAAATTAGAGATGCTGTAGAGAATAAGAATGCATTGGTTTTTACAGTTTACGATCCTAATATTCCTATTAAGCAGCTAGATATATTCCTTTCAAAAGAGCATTCTTACGAAGAGTTAATTAAAAGTACGGATTCAGTCGATATCAATGGTAGGAAAGTCATGCTTGTTTCTGTGCTTAAGCTTATCGAAATGAAGAGAGACGCAGGGCGGGAAAAAGATATTAGAGATATTACTGAACTTGAGAGATTAATGAAGTTATAATGGACGTAAAAGAATCTAACGATTTTGATGGAGATACTCAGTTCCAAAAGCTTACGGCTGAACAAAAGCTTCTTTGGCTGTCCCAAGCAGGATCTTTTGTAGATCAGTTCAAAGGGAAGGTAGATAAAGAAGACTCGGAGAAAGAGTAGTCCCATTAAGAGCCTTTAGTTAGAGCTTTTATCGAAAAATCGGGTCAAAGAAAGCAGAACGCCCATTAGGAAGAGAACGACAAGGCGAATTTCTCCGTCGCCGAAGTTGTATTCCACCAAACCAGACAACTGCCATCCAAGAAGTGCAATTGCGATAAATGCGGCTGTGATT
>QIGM01000577.1 GCA_003230795.1 bacterium | reverse complement strand
TTTTCTTATGAATGCCTTCGGCATTCCAAAAGCCGATCCCATTCGGCTTTTGGCGCTGCTACGCAGCGCGGGACTGTTTTTCAACAGTCCCCGAACATTGATTAAAGGAGATAGAGAAATGATCGGTTCATTCCGTGTGTCATTCCGTGCGCAGCCAGCGCCATATTCGCTTCGAATTAGACGCTTTGCAGCCTTTGCTTTAGTACTGGCTTTAGCAACGATCTCTTTATCAGCTTGTGCTGGAGAACGCAGTCATTTCGAGCCAGAAGACCTCCCTGAGGAGAGGATCCATAGCGCCCTTGTTCGAACGCCAAGCCCGATCTACCGAGACGGCAAAGACTTAATCATTATCAAGACCATCGACGGCCGCGCTCCGACCTTTCACCAAGACAAGGCGATAGTATCTCCAGGAACTCATACTTTTCAGATCGCCTTGGAATTTCATCACGATGACAGCGTAGTAAAAGAAAAGCGTTACATCACCAAAGCAGACGTATCTCTATCGTTTGAGATTGAAGCAGACGGTGAATATCTAATTGATGCAATAGAGAACGAAAGTGGTATCTGGCTATGGGCGCTTGACCTCAAAACCAACATCACCGTCGCCGGACGCCGCCCAGACGTGGGTGTTCCAAGCGAAAAGGTCACGCCTATTTGGACGGAATAGTCATCTAAAAAAGGGGGCTATTCTCTGCGGATTTTGTTTTCTATGGCTTCGGCTAATTCGTCGTCTGTTCTCTCTGTGTAGCGCATTGTCGTTCTTACGTCGCTATGCCCAAGCGCTTGGGCGACTAATCTGACATCTTTCGAAGTGTCTAGAAGGCCGTGAGCGAAGGTGTGGCGGAGTTTGTGGGGGTGTAGGCCATCGAAACCTTCGTCAGCCATGGAACGTGCTCGTTTGCCGAAATCAGAGACGATACGCCAAATAGACTTTGGAGAGAGTGCGAAACTGCTGGGGTCTCCAATTTTTGCGCCATAGGTGCTGATGAATACGGGATAGCGCGCAGTGTCTTTCTGCGGAAGCGCTAGCACCGATGGGAACTTCTCTTCCAATTCGACGGTTCTTCTTTCTAGGTAGCTCTCAAAGGACTCTCTGACCTGTGAATCGAGATAGACATTGCGGAACTTTCGTCCCTTTGTTTTCACGTCTTTGAGCCATGCTCCTGTAAGCTGCTTCATGTAGAGAAGCCTAACTTCATCGGCTCTGAGCCCCGTGCTAAGTAGCAAATCTAGGAGAAAGACATTTCTTATCGACTGAAACGACTCACTCTTCTCGACGAGATAATCATTTGCAGCTTCTCGTAACAGAGCGATGTCCTGATCGCTAAGTCCGTTTGGTTTACTGTTGTGAACACCTGGGCTTTTCACCTCACGTGCTGGATTGATGAAGCCTGGCACTCGTTCGGCTAGAGTTCGTCCGAAATGCTTTACTGTCGCCAGACGCCTAGAGACGGTTGCCGGTGCCTCACCAAGACTTAATCTATGATCAACAAAGTCCTTAGTGGCTTGCATTGTCCACTGAGAGACAGGAAGAAGCGTCGAGGGGCTCCCTTGGCAAAGAAACTCCAAGAGGTAACCCAGGTCGTATCTCTTCGCTCTCGCTGTGTGACCATCGCCTGAGGCGTAGTAGCGTAAATAGCTCTGCATCACTTGCTGGAGAAACTCCTCGCCAAGCTGAGCACTATCAGCGGGCGCAACAGCGCTAGCAGCTCCGCTTTGCGCTGTAGGCAATATCAGCTCTAGATCTAGTGTCGAATTATCTGGCACCGCCAACGTTTCCCAGCGCGTCCGTTCTACGTTTCTCTACTCGGGAATTATTGCGGCTAGAAGAACTTCTCGCAAGAAGATTCGTGGAATCACTTCTCGAACTGGTAGGGCAGGGCAGATAAATCTAGGCCGAGCGTAGGGAACCTTGAACACGCCCGAAGGAACACGCCCGAAGGAACACGCCTGCACGCCTACGAACTAATGAAGCTCGGAGCTAACTCTCTCAAGTTTCGGGGGATTAGAAGATGTCAGACTTACGATATCTCGAGCATCGTCGCGAATCATCGAAGAGTGTTGTCGTATCAGAGAGATATGCCGGCTGACCTCCGACATATTACCGCACGATAGATACGCCTCTAAGGACTCAGCTAGTGTTTTTTGTTTCTGAAGTGACTCTCGATACGACCGCAAGCGACGGCGGACATCCTCACTATCCTTCGCAATTGCAGCGTCTTCTGCTGTATCGAGCGCACGCTCAAGCTTCTCAAATGACCGAAGTAGTGTCCGAAAAGTGTCGGGTTTCATAGGAAAATTCAAAGAGGATTATCAGTGATTGGTTTCGTCTAAAGGATTACAAAAGCGAAAATACTCAGCAAGCCTCATTTCGCGATTAAGCGCCTGAATTGCGAATATCTATACATTTTTCGCTAGGGAGCCATAACAGAGGTATGGGGTAGAATCAATACGCCGTTCCTCCAGTGAATTAGGCGTAAACTCGTGTATTACTGAGGTTTTTAGGGGAGTATTTTATGAGCGGGCAGTCCGAAGCGGAGCGCTTACGATCGGCCAGAGAGCTAAAGACTATGCGTGGTCTCATCACTGACCTAAGTGATCAAGACTGGCAGGTGCGGCTAAAAGCCGCTGGGAAACTAGGTAAGGTTCGTAAGACACAGGAGATGATTCTAGAGGCGGTACCCGCACTCATTGAACGCACCACCGATAAGAACGAGTTTGTTAGGCGCACCGCTGTTCCTTCCTTAGGAGATATTGGACCGCAGGCTAAAGTTGCCGTTCCAACTCTGACCAAGCTGCTCAAAGATGAGGACCCGCAGATACGACGCTCTGCCGCGTACTCCCTAGGAAAGATTGGGCACCATTCAGTCGACTCAGTGCCAAACCTTATCGAGTTACTTCGCGATCGAGATAAAGAGATTCAAAAAGCTGTTTCATGGTCACTTGGGATCATTGGACCAGAGGCTGTGCCGCTACTTGCAGAAGCTACAAAAGACAAAGGGGCTCATGTACGCTCAGGTTGCGTATTTGCACTCGGTAATATCGGACCAAACGCAATCACTGCTTTACCTGAGTTACGTAAATGCATGAAGGATTCTGATATTGAAGTACGCCTAAACGCAGCAAAGGCGATAGGAAATCTACGTGCGGCCAAAGAGGCTGAATCTGCAATAGATGACTTAATTTATTTACTCAAGGATTCCGACCCAGACGTACGCTGGACCTCGGCTGAAGCTTTGCGCAAAATCGGCACAGAAAAGGCCATGGAAGCTTGGCTGGTATTTGAATCTCAGCCAACTGTTCCAGATCTGATTAAACAACTGTCTAACGAAGACAAACAAATTCGAATTGATGCCTCGGAATCACTCTCTAAAATCATCACTCCCGAAAATGCTCAGCAGGTTGAGCAAATTAAGAACGGACTAAATGATCAGATGTGGAAGGTAAGGGTGGCAGTTGCGGAGACACTCGCTAAAATCGGACCACAGGCAAGTGCGGCATCTAAAGCACTGAAAAAAGCGCTCAAGGATGAGAATGAGCTCGTCAGAGCCGCCGCGGCTCATGCGCTTGGTCGAATCGGACCTGAAGCGGAAATCGCGGTTGTAAGGCTAATTAAGAAGCTTAAAGACGAGCATAAGGGAGTGCGAACCGCCGCAGGCGTCGCTTTGGAGCTAATCGGCGGAGCGGACGCTGACAAAGCACTTCAGGCCTTTAACTGGGATTAAGGCTTTACGAAGGCCCACCAAAGGTTTGCTCCAGCCACTGAGAAAGATCAGTATCCTCTCTTGCCGGGGCGTTCTTTGCGATTTGCTTTACATGCTCAGGAAAATCGCTTCTTGCTAGCCAGTCGAGATAATCACTTCCTTCTTCTTTTATCACCTCGACGATGGCTTTGTTCCGATGCTTCCCGAAACCAAATACAGGCGTCTTGCCTTTCCACTGAAAGTGATGACTTGGTCCTATCCAATTATTGCGCTTAAGACCACAGAGCTCCGCTACATCTTTCCAGGACTTCTCCTCAAGAGAAAACGAAGTTAACATTCCTTGCATCACACGAGCAGTTGCGGCCACATCCTCGGTAGCTGAATGCGCGCCATCGAACTCTCCTCCGGCAAATCGCTTATGAGCTTCAGAAAGATTGCGAGGCTCCATTTTGCGCCAAAGAAGATAAGGGTCAAGGAGTAGCTTAGACGCTAAAGGTGAGGGGACATTGGAGCAGCGCTGAAACTCTGCTTGAATAAATCCCATATCAAATTCAAGATTGTAACCGATCAAGGCATCTGCCCTGTCAAAATAGGAACGTATCTGCGATTCACATTCAGCGAATTTTGGACACTGAAGCAGGTCTTCTTTTCTAATCCCATGTACCGCCGTAGCTTGAGGCGAAACAGCGACGTCGGGGAGAAAGCGCCAGGTCTCGACCTCAACCTTTTCACCAAATCCAATCTGCACACATAGCTCGATTATTTGGTCTTGGGCAGGGTTTAACCCAGTCGTCTCTACGTCAAATGTAAGAACTGTTTCCATCTTCATCCTTTAGTTCCCCATCCTTTAGTTCCAGGTGGGGAATTGGGCCATTCTAGGTTGCATTATTGGCGGTCATGTTTTCGTGAACTATCTATATCTCAATTGCATTCAGAAGAGTATGCCGTGAAGACCTCGGCGGCAAGCATCTATAATTTCGGTAATTTTTTGATAATTCGCTTAACCTCCTGAGTGCCGTTATTCTGTGTGGATAGTTTCTATTGCTACTTATTTAAAAAGCGCCTGAGGAGCTTAGAAGAAGAATGGCCGATATCCTAGTAGTCGACGACGATAAAGACTTTTGCGACGAGCTTGCACTCGCCTTGGAGCAAAGCGATCACACCATTCATAAGGCGTATTCTGGGGCGCAAGCAGTTGAGACAGGGATGCACCTACGACCCGCACTGCTGATCACGGATTGGATGCTAAAGGAAAACATCGACGGACTAAATGTCGCCGAAGTTCTAGAACTAGTAAATCCCTGCATGCGTGTAATTCTAATGACGGGCTTTGCTTCAAACGACCTTCGAAGTAACGCAAAATATCAAGAGGTGTTTCAATTTATCGAGAAGCCCTTTCGTAGCGCTGAAATACGTGGACTAGTTGAGAAAGCATTTTTGACGGTCGAACAGAACTCCAGTTTACCCCCAATCGGAGTTCTCGAACTCAATCAAGACAATGAAATCTTATTCTCAAACGCCTGGGCTCAGACGATAATACCAGGCCTGCGCGACACCGCTACACGAGTAGGCTTCAGCGACATCCTTACTGTCGAGACAAAAGATCCAAAAAATGACATGCCCCGTGGATCCTGGCGCCGAGCCTATAGTAGTTCTGAAGTAAACAAAGAGTTTTTAGTGCACGAGAAGCAATTTAGTGACGGACTTCATAAACTAGTCGTGGTACTTACTGAAGCCCACTCGAGTTACAGTTACGAACCTTTGGTCTATCAGACGCTTGGTCTTCCAGCGCCGCAGGCACGACAAGCCGATATCGATGGCCACGTCCTCATAATTGACAATATAGAAACAACGAGACGAGTCGCTGCTGAAATACTTAGGGAGTTTTGTTGCGTATGCCATACTGCGCAAAACCATTCAGAAGGCTATAAGTTATTTGAACGCGACGGCTCCATTCGACACGTAATTTTAAACTTCGAAATGAATAAAACCCCTCCGGTCGAGTTTATCAGAAAGATGTTGAAAGCCAGGCCTGAGCTTAGAGTTATCGGATCAAGTAGTTACGGAAATCTCGAGGAGTATATGGCCCTTGGTGTGCACGATTTTCTCCCAAACCCATGGAACGATGACGATCTCTTGAGAATAATGCGAGAAGGCCGCAAGCCAATATCTCAAGGACAAGCTATACACTAAGATGGCGCGAGAAAATGCTTCAACGCAGACTAAAAACCAAAATAACCGAACTGTCTCTACAGAACCAC
>QIGM01000175.1 GCA_003230795.1 bacterium | reverse complement strand
GAGAGCAAATCGGGCGTGTGCTTATCAATCTAATCGAGAACGGCATTGCTTCGATTCGCGCACACTCTGGCACAGGAAATCCTAGCACAGGAAATCCTAGCACTGGCAATCAACCTCTCTCTGCGACTTCGCGAGCCTTGCGTTCAGTAGGCTCGCTCCTTCAACCCACTACCTCCTCTGAGCAGGAGTCAATTGGAAGTGTGGTATTCGAAACTAAGTTCCACGCAGAGCTGCAAATGGCTTCTCTTGTCATCGCGGATTCAGGCGTAGGAATACCTGACTCTGATAAACCGAAGCTGTTTGAGCCTTATTTCTCCACAAAAGGCGGCGGCACAGGTCTTGGACTTACTATTGTAGGAGCCATCGTCTCTGATCATCACGGCTATATTCGCGTAAGAGATAACCAGCCCCACGGCGCTCGATTTATTATCGAACTACCGGTCGCAACAACGGCGACTCAGGCAAGTAAACAACAATCAAACTCCCGACGGTAGGAAACCCGACGGCAGGAAAGAGGCGCAATGAAAAACACCGAAATTGATACGAGCTGGACATTTACCAATACAGTAACGCTAGCAGATTTTATCCGAAAAAATGAACTTCAGGTCGGCGCTTCCGGCAATCTCTCTTCGGTAATTCTTCGTATCGCGCTCGCAACCAAGATCGTATCACGAGGAGTTAACAGAGCAGGGCTTGCGTCCATGATGGGCCTTGCCGGTGAAGTCAACGTTCAGGGAGAAGAGCAGGCGAAGCTCGACATCTATGCTGATAAGGTTTTCAGCAGCACACTTGGTCGCTCAGGTTACTTCTTGTCGATGGTCTCTGAAGAAAGGGAAGAACTCTGGCCTGCTAAAAAAGGTTCCGAAACCTCTCATTATGTAATCGCTTTCGATCCAGTTGATGGTTCCTCCAACATCGACGTCAACGTTTCTATTGGAACAGTCTGGGGCATTTACCGGCGCATCTCCGATGGCTCGAACGTTGATCCAAACGACACGTCAGATTTTCTTCAGCCAGGGAAAAACCAAGTTGCCGCTGGCTATACCATTTACGGCTCAAGCACGATGTTTGTCTACTCAACCGGACACGGCACTCACGGCTTCACACTAGACCCAACAATCGGTGAGTTTATTCTCACCAATCCTCAAATGGAGATGCCTCAAGACGGCAACATCTATAGCTGCAACGAGGGGAACTACCATGGCTGGTCAGAGGGAGTGAAGCAGTACGTCGATACGCTTAAAGACCCATCCAAACATGCCTCTGGAAACACCCACTCGGCGAGATACGTAGGATCGCTTGTTGCTGATTTCCACCGCACCGTTCTTAAAGGCGGTATCTTCATGTACCCAGGGGACAAGAAAAATCCTAACGGGAAGTTGAGACTTCTCTACGAGTGTGCGCCGATGGCGTTTCTTGCTGAAAATTCCGGTGGCCGAGCGTCTAATGGAAACAGTAGCATTTCCGACTTGGTGCCAACAGATATCCACGCACGCACGCCATTGTTCATTGGTTCAACGAAAATGGTCGAGGAAGTCGAGAAATCAATACGTGAACACGGTGGCGATTAGGGGTGGCGATTAGGAAGCCGTATCGTCAGCGTCGCGTTTCTTCTCTTGCTTGTAGTACTGATGGCGCTTCAGTAGCGTGAACACAGTAATCGCAATCACCAACACGATGATGTAGATTTGAAACCACCAAAGCGTTGTGTACTGTTCCGCAGGAAAAGCCTCTTTGAGGAGGTAGAGCACAAACATCACCACCGCCCAGGCTGGACCTAAGTAGGGCTCACTCTCTACGTCGAATTCTTCAAACTCTTCGTCAGTTACTGAATCAGGGGGTGGCGCAAGCGTAGACTGCGGATGCTTGTCCGAAGAAGGGTCTGGGCCCTTCTTACTCGATATATCTGCTTTCTCTGATTTCGATTCAGTCATGAATACTCTTTTTGAGTAGGCGACAGCTGGTCCTGTACTCTCGCTTCTCTCGCCGTCGGTCTAATAGTGCCTGGCGAGTGAGGGGAGGATCTACCCTAGAATCCCTTATCGGACTTTACCATTTCGTAAGCATCCTGAATATCTTTCATCTTATCGTTAGCGAACTGCATAAACTCCTCGGGAAGGTCTTTAGACATGATCTTGTCCGGATGGTAGGTCGCGACGAGCTTCCTATAGCTCTTCTTAATTTCAGCAACAGGTGCTTCCTTCGCGCATCCGAGAAGGGCGTAGGATTTTTCAATGTCTCCGACTAAGCCGTCCACGTCGAGGAAATTGCTTCCCAACTGCTCATAACGAGTTTCGTCAATACCAAACACCGTCGCCGCAGCTCGCAACAAGCGACGCTCCTCATTTTTTATCTTGCCGTCTGCTGAGGCAACATTCATGAGTAACTGTAAGGTTCCTTCGAGCATCTCGGGATGGTCTTGATACAGCTCAACATACTTCACTGCGCTAGTCTGAAAGGGGACTCGAGAGTTTCGAGCGGCCTTAAAGAATTTTATTGCCCGTCTTCTATCTGCCTTCGAGAGCTTCAAACGTTCTTTTATAATGCTTTCAATCTCGTTTATCTCAGACTTAACAATGGCTCCGTCCGCAGCACAGAGCATGCCGAGCATATGGAAAAGACTGGAAAGAAAATGATCGTTGAAGGCTTTCCGAGTGACTTTTTCGTAATGTCGCTTTGCTTTGAGTTTGCCAATTTTGACAGCCAGAACAATATCAACGACGTGACCTATCAGCACACCAAACATAAGACCGCCAATGGGATTCTGCCCAATGAAACCGCTGATGTGCATACCGAGCATCGCGAATAAAATTTTTCCGACGAACATTCCTATTTACATTCCAATTTGGGCGATTTCATTCGCAAAACTTAATTCAGAACGGTGATTTGACGAATCTCGCTGTTTAGAATAATCGTTCTATCTACAAGCGTATTCGTACCTCCCCCTTGCGTTATTGCTTGTTGAGTCGTTGTCGTCGCTCAAACTACAGATTTTAAACAAGAGCTAACCTGGCTATGCCCCTACAGAAACCCTTATTTACCTTCTTCTTGGTCTTTTTATTCCTCTGCGCCACAGCCTGCTCAGGCTCTGAAGGTTCGAACACGGACGGAGATTTACGTAATTGCAGCTCATTTGATGACTCACAGTGCTTCTCCAACGAGTATTGCCGCTTTCAAGACACCACCTGCGGCATCTTGGGCGAAATCGGCATTTGCCAAGAAATCCCAGACAACTGCACCCAAGAAGTCCGGCCTGTATGCGGCTGCGACGGCACAACTTATTCAAACGGTTGTGACGCCCTGATGAATACTCAGTCTATTCTCGCCTTTGCTGCTTGCGAGGTCCTTTCTCAAGCACCAGAAAGTCTCTGCGGAGCAAATGGCGCAGTGGCTTGCCAGCCCGGCTCTTTCTGTAATTTTGTAGATCTTAGCTGTGGAGCGAATAACGCCCTTGGCCTCTGCAATCCACCTCGCTTGTCGTGCGACATAGATTCTGCCCCCGTCTGCGGCTGCGATGCTGTGACATACCAAAACACATGCTTCGCACAAGCCGCAGGTGTTTCGGTAGATTTCCCTCTAGTAGATCTACAGGAGTCTTGCAGCTAGCTCTTGCTAGTGGAAACGGGCGTATTGGGAAACGGCATATTAGGAAGTGGGGCTATTGGAAATAGGTGTAGACACCTCGTCCAACCTTTTTCCCAAACCAGCCAGCCTCAACGTACTTCACCATTAGAGGACAAGGGCGGTATTTGTCTTCGCCTAGTTCATTATGGAAAATGCGACAAATCGCAAGACAGGTATCAAGACCAACGAAATCAGCCAAAGCGAGCGGCCCCATAGGCTGATTAGTGCCCAGCCTCATGGCATCGTCTATCTCTTCGGGACTTGCGATTCCCTCCATCAGCACAAAAAACGCTTCGTTGATCATTGGCACAAGAATGCGGTTCACAATAAAGCCGGGATAATCGCGTCGTGCTGTCACTGCGGTTTTGCCAAGCTTGATCACTGACTCTTTAGACCTCTCGTATACAGCATCAGAGGTTTGTAATCCTCGTATGATCTCCACCAGCTTCATCACCGGTACGGGATTCATGAAATGCAAACCGATAACGCGCTCAGGGTTCTTCGTAGCTGCCGCCAACTTCGTGATAGAGATCGAAGAAGTGTTACTCGCAAATACCGTGTCAGCGCTACAAACCTCGTCGAGTTTACAGAAAAGTTCTTGTTTGGGTGCAAGCTGCTCTAGAATTGCTTCGACTACCAAGTCTGCGTCTTTAAGCGCTGATAATTCAGTGACGGGGATGAGGTTAGCAAGGGTTCTCGTTTTATCTTCCTTGCTAATCTTTTCCTTCTCCACTCCTTTCGTAAGGAGCTTCTCGCTTAACGCGATAGATTTCTTAACCGCTTCAGCGCGCGTGTCATATAAATAGGTAGGAATTCCCGAAGCTGCGTACACTTGCGCAATTCCGCCTCCCATTTGACCTGCTCCAATCACTGCTACTTTAGAAATCATCTTAGTCTCCTTTCTACTATAGTCCTCACACTATAGGTTTCCTGTTTCCTATTGCAGCACTCTATCCTGCATGAGTGCTTACTGCTAGTTCGAGGTCTTCTCTTCCCCAATCGAAATCTTTCAGCTCACGCTTAATCTCTGGAGGTAGCAATAGGCCGCCAAGCGCGCTCACTAAGGAGACACTCACAAGCCAGATCGCACCAAACGCAACGGCTACTTCAGGACTTACTCCTTGAGGCACAAGGAATAGAAGGTAGAGAGCTTCTCTGACCCCAATGCCGTTGACAGAAATAGGAAGGGAGCTCGCAATATTAACCAGCGGCACAACTGCAAAAAGAAACGCAAGCGATAAGCCCGTGTGTAAATCACGTGCGATAACTAAATGCATGAGAATTTGTGCGGAATGAACGATGACCGATAAGCAGGTCGCCTTAATTACCAAAGTCGGTTTCAAGGAAAGAGCCGCAAATACGTCTCTCAACTTCTGCACCAATACACTCTCGGTCAAACGCTGCCGTGATTTTAGCCAAAGCAAGACACCGACACCTAGTAGCAAGGCCAAGGCTGCAAGCAGTACTACCAAGGGAGAAGATAGTGCTTGAACGTATGGTTCTAGAACAGCAGGTCGCACATACAGAATGGCAATAACTCCGATAGACAAAAGAACGAGCAATCCATGAACTCGATCTGCAAGCACTGAAGCAATCGCCGTGGCACGTTGACCTTTTTTAGGTCGAAGTAAGAGTGCTCTTGTCATATCCCCACCGATAGTGCCAAGACCAAAGGTGTTAACAAACATACCGAAAAAATATGCTCGCAAAACCATAGAGCGACGTTTAGGGAAAAGACTTGGCGGTATAAAAAGCATCCATTTTAAGGCGCTGACTACCTGGCCAAAGGTATAGATTAGCGATATCGCAATCGCACCAGGCAGACTCATCCGGGTCAGGACGGTCCAAAGGTTCCCGAAATCAACGACCACAAGCACCACGCATAGAAGCAGGAGGCTAGAGATAAGGCGTATCGGAATCTTGCGGAGTATAGTCATCACACTATTGATTTACTGGTTCTTTACATTTGTTTCTAGCATCTATGGCTAGCTCTTGCCTGTCGAGCAGAAAAAATCTGATCGATTTTTGCAGTGTAATTGTGATGACTATATTATTTCAGCGGCTGGGGCCAATGGGCCACTACTAGGGAGGGTGCGTTCAAGCACGACGGAGGATCTCTTCGCTCTATGAGCAAGTAATTAACTATTCGCAATAGAAGAGAAGCCCGAGTAACACCGGAACTCTCTCTCTTACACTTTTAGGGCTTATCTCTATTAGAGAACTATGGACTTCTTTTCACTACTCTAATTGAAACGCCGAGTGCGGACCCGCTTGTTCGGTGTTGTGGGAGGATTAGGCTCATGAGGGCCTAACCTCTATCCCGATTATCCGTCATTTCATGGCACTCGGACAAAG
>QIGM01000555.1 GCA_003230795.1 bacterium | reverse complement strand
CCGCCTGAGTTCGATGAGAAAAAGGAAGCAGTGCAAGTCATCGCTAGAGATGCAGTCGGTAATACTTCATTTGCCTCGATGTATTACCGAGTAGCAAATCGGCGGTATCGGCCTCGTAAAAACGAACTTAGTACCGAGAAGCTTGAAAAGATAGTCGCTAATCTTTATCCCTCGTTCTTGAGCGATCAGGCTAAGCACACTGGGCAAGCGGCGGTGGAGTATATTCCGGCTGTTCGGGCGGAAGAATTCGTCGAAAGATTCCGTGTTCTTGTTGAGGAGTATCCTGGGATTGTGGAATCCGTGCTGAAACCTTTGTTTGCGAAGCCAAGCGAGTCACGACTTTGGAATGATCGTTTTTCGCGTCCATGCGGACGCCGAGTAGTGTTGAATTTTGGCGACACACTTACTTATGAGCTAGACAGTTCCTCGGTTGGGCGTCGTCGTATCGGTGGTTTTACATACCGCCAGAGCCGTGGGGCGTCGGTAGCTGCTACTAATCGAGGAAAAGTGGTTTACGCTGGTCGTTTGGGCGCGAAGGGCAACACTATCGTGCTAGACCACGGATTCGGCCTAGCCACCTTGTATTCCCACCTAAAAGATATCAATAGGCTCGAAGGAGACAAAGTTGATCAGGGCGAGGAGATAGCTACTAGTGGTAGCAGTGGCTTAGCGTTTTATCCACAGCTTGGATTTGAATTTCGACTACACGGTTTGCCAGTCAGGCCAGCAGAATGGTGGGACGAGAATTGGCTAAGAGGCCATATTGAGGATAAGATTGCGTCCGCAAAAACATTGCTTGGTATTAAGAGTCGAAAAACCCCATAAATTACTGCCCAAATACTAATGAACACTAAATTTGTATCAGCGATTTTAGTAGTCGCCGTGGTGCTTACTGCGATGATTTATTCTGCAGTAACCGCATCTGCGAAAGCAGTTGTGACGGTTGATGAGCTCACTATTGAAGGTAGTGAGAGAACACGAATTCGTCTTGGAGCTCGCGTCACGGATGATGAGATTGTCTACCAATCTCGACCGACGCGAGAAGTTCGCTTTACTGTCAAAGACATTAAAGGACAGGTTATTAATGGACGGGGGAAAACGATTCCCGTGGTCTACGAAGGCTCGATGCCTGATACGCTCAAGAAAGGTCGTGATGTTATTCTTGAGGGTGACTATGTAGGCGGTTCTTTCGTCGCGCAGAGTTTGATGACTCAGTGCCCTTCAAAATATGAGCCTCCGATGCCCGGAGAGGAAGCAAAACAGGTCGGTGATTATGATTGATGTTGGCAATTTTTCTTTAGTCGCAGCTTGGTTGCTTGCCGCCTTCGGCCTTATCGGAGGAAGCATAGGTGCTAAGAAGAACAATGCTGCCTTGATACGTTCGGCTGCAAATAGTGTTCACCTTTGCGCGTTCTTCGCCATGTTTGCTCTTTTTCTTCTCGCAGTGGCCTTCGTCAACCATGACTACAACTATGTTTATGTCTGGCAGAATTCGAATAATGCCATGCCGGCGATGTATCTCGTCTCTGCAATTTGGGGCGGCATGGACGGCTCGCTGTTGCTTTGGGCGGCGATTATGTGCGCGTTCTCCTCCTTGGTGCTATTCCGTGCAAAAGGAGTTCAGCGGGATTTGATGAAGTGGGTCACGCCGGTTCTCTCGGGTGCTTCCGGTTTCTTTCTCTTTGTAACCGCTTTTCTCACTAACCCTTTTCGTACTGTTCCGGTTGGAAGAATATTTGAAGATGGCAATGGCCTGAATCCCTTACTGCAAAACCCTTCGATGGTAATTCATCCTCCGACGCTCTATATCGGATTTACCGGTTTTGTCGTGCCAGCTGCTTTTTGCATTGCCGCGCTACTCAGCGGAGAGTTAAGCGATAACTGGATTCGCGTTACTCGGCGCTGGACTCTTGTTGCCTGGGGATTTCTCACTGCTGGAATCATTCTCGGAGGAAATTGGGCATACATCGAGCTTGGTTGGGGCGGCTTCTGGGCTTGGGACCCGGTTGAGAATGCATCATTTTTACCTTGGCTGACAGGAACTGCCTATCTGCATTCTGTGATGGTGCAGGAGCAAAAAGGAATGCTCAAAATTTGGAACGTCTGCCTATCGGTTGGCACCTACCTGCTCACAGTCTTCGGAACCTTCCTTACTCGTTCTGGCGTTGTTCAGAGTGTGCACGCCTTCGCGGAGACGGATGTGGGCTGGGTGTTTCTCGTTTATATCGGCGTAGGCTCAGCGCTTACTATTGGGCTGTTCTGGTATCGGAGGGTGGAACTTAGACCTGAGCAAAAACTTGAGAGTTACTTGTCTCGAGAGGCGGCCTTTCTTTTTAATAATTTAGCACTTCTAGGAATATGCTTCGCGACCTTTTGGGGCGTGATGTTTCCAATTATTAGTGAAGCTGCGACTGGTGAGAAAGCTGTGGTTGGGCCACCGTTTTTTAATCAGGTAAACGTTCCGCTGTTTCTCGCCTTGCTCTTTCTTATGGGTGTGGGGCCGCTTATCGCTTGGAGGCGCAGTTCGATAAAGGTTTTGCGAAAGACCTTTCTTAAGTCCTTTCTTACTGGCTCCGCACTTACGCTATTGTTTTTGTATTTAGACCCGACTCGAGTGCTTGCGGCGGTTAGTTTTGGACTTTCTCTTTTCGCGATCATGACAGTTGAGTCTGAGTTTAGACGTGCTGTTAAGAATCGCCGAGCGCTTTGCGATGAGGAATCTATACCTACTGCAATGGTACAAGTCGTGCGCAGAAAACCTCGTCGCTATGGCGGATTCCTTGTGCATCTAGGAATTGCAATAATGGCGGTCGCGATTACCGCTTCTTCCACCTATAAAATTGAGAAAGATATTTCATTAGTAGTTGGCGAATCAGTTGAGGTCGGTCGATACGGTCTTACACTTCAAGATGTGAGAAAGGACAAACATGCGAATTATGAAGCAATTGTCGCGGAGGTCGCCGTTAGCTCAAAAGACGACGGTGTGCTTCTTGAAGTGATGCAGCCTGAGCGACGTGCGTATGTTGTTAATGAGGAAGTGACCACAGAGGTTGATCTTCGGATTACCCCGCGCGAAGATCTTTATTTAGCAATGGCGGGGCTAGATATCGCCGCGGCTAAAAACCCCGATGGCTCACATCAAACTATTGATTTAAAGAAAACTCCTGTGCTCTTGAAGGTATTCATTAATCCACTCCAAGTCTGGCTATGGTTTGGCGGAGTTGTTGTTCTGTTTGGAACGCTCATTGTTGTATGTGAGGGATTTTTGCGACCAGAGTATAGCGCGGTTCGAGAGACGGCTGATTCGAGGGTGAAGGCGTAGGGGATATGGAATTAGCAGAATTAGTCGCTACCGCAGTTAGTTTTCTTTTTTCTTTGGCAATAAGTTGGGCGTTGATGGCTCCGTTTTTTGCCAAGGAAGAAGAGGGGAATGCGGGCGAAGAGTCTCGCGAGCTCGAGAAAGAAAGTTTACTACGGCGAAAAGACATGTTGTTCGAGTCGCTTGAAGATCTTGAGCTGGAGAGAGCCGGTGGCAAGATAGACGAAAATCATTACGAGAGTTCAAAGGCCGAGCTAACAAAGCAGACCTCTGACTGCCTAAGCTCACTCGATTCCCTAGAGGAGTCGAGTAAAGCTGCGCTGAAGCAAGCGGATTCCGATGAGGACGCGAATGGCACTCCTCAGGCTGCGTGAGGTAAGCAAACGCTACGGCGCCTGTCGTGCGCTTCACAAAGTTTCGGTAGAAGTCACATCTGGAGGCTTTTATCTCTTCCGTGGTCCAAACGGGGCTGGGAAATCGACTTTATTTCGCTGCGCGATGGGGATGGAGCGACCTGATTCTGGTGTGGTCGAAGTGGATGGAACTTCGATTGCTTCTAATGAATATTACCAGCAGGTGCTAAAGAAATACCGTCCCTCTTATCTAGGTCCAGATCACGCTCTCTACGCACATCTTAGTGTTGAAGAGAATCTGCTGTTGCGTGCGCAGCTATCGAGTCGCGAAGACGCCAAGGGAGTCACTGCGGATTGCGTCGAGAGATTTTCGCTGAGTGTGTTCGCAAAAAAACGTTTGAGCGAATGTTCGCAGGGGATGCAGCGTCGAGCTGCGTTAGCGGCTTGTTTTGTAGCTTCGCCAAGTATTGTCTTTCTCGACGAGCCATTTGTGAATCTTGATACAGTGAGCGCAGAGTTGATGCAGCAAGAGCTGCTCTCTGCCCATGCCCTTGGTGTTACAGTATGTTTGGCAACTCATGCATCCAATATTGAACTACCAAGTGAGGCGAAGACCGTTAGGCTCGATCAGGGCAAGGTGTGTTCATGAGTTCGTTTTTACTACTTTGTCAGAAAGATCTGCGGTACTTGATTCGAGCAAGGGGAGTAGCGCTTAGCACCTTCGGCTTTGCTCTGCTGCTGACTCTTGTTTCAAGCTTCGCTTTTCGGCAGGTGGGCTACTCGCAACAGGAAATGGCAGAGATTACTCCTGGCATCCTGTGGCTGATATTTCTTTTCTCTGGAGTTATCGCCTTAGGGAACGGCTTCTCGTATGAAGTCGAAAACTCTGCCATTCGAGGCCCGATTTTCAGTGGGACCGACCCCAGTGTGTTCTTCCTTTCTAAGTTTGTAAGCAATTTTCTCTTTCTTGCCTCTCTTCAGCTATTTGTTCTCCTCGCTCATGGAGTGCTATTTGGCATAGAATATTTTGGCGTCTTTGGTGAGCTGCTGCTGCTGGCGCTTCTCGGTGGTATGAGCTTTGTCGCCTTAGGGACTCTTTTCTCGGCAATTGCGGCGAGCCTACCAGGCAAAGACATATTGCTGCCGTTGATGCTTTTTCCTCTCAGTATTCCTCCTGTCGCTGGTTCGGTGTTTCTCATGCGTCAGGTATTGCTTGAGCAGAGTTATCAATGGACCGATTTTTGGTTTCTTTTGTTGCTAGGCTCCTGTGCGATTTCTACGGTGCTTTCCTGGGCGCTGTTCGCATACGTCGTCCGGGAGTAGAGCTGGAAGTATTCTTGACTACAAAAGAGGAGATAGTAGAGTCCTTCTTTCTTAGCGAATTTAGACCCCCTGATAATTATGAAAGTCGAAGAAATAGTTAGCATAGATTTTCTCACGAAGAGTCGAACGACGCGGCGCGTTTTGCCGCTCTTATCGATTCTTGGAATTTTTCTTAGCTTGTACTGCATCTTCACCGTGGTTCCGAATGAACGCGTCATGGGTGCGGCTCAGAGAATCTTCTACTTTCATGTAGGTTCGATCATGGGAGCTTACCTGATGATCGCGGTACTTTTCTTCTCGAGCCTTGCTTACCTTGGCTCACGCAAGGACGAGTGGGACGCCCTGGCTGCGGGTGCGGCCTCTATTGCACTATTGTTCTGCACAGTAGGCCTCGCCACTGGAATGATTTGGGGACATTCCGCTTGGAATGTCTGGTGGCGCTGGGAACCTCGCCTCGTGTCTTTCTTCGTGCTTTGGTTAATTCTTTTTTCTTACTCAATGCTGCGCGGCTTCTCTAGTGGAAACGCCTCGCAGAAGAACTACGCTGCTGTGTTAGGCATAATTTCTGCGGTAAACGTTCCGATAGTAATTTACTCCATCAAACTACTCGACCACACCCAGCAGTTGCATCCTGAAGTGGTCGAAAAGCAGGGACTAAAAGACCCGAGCTACTGGTATACTTTTGCTCTGACAAACGTATCCTTGCTCCTCTTTGCGCTCTGGTTATTGTCACTCGCGACTACTGCCTTACTGCTAAGTCGTCAAACGGAAGAGCTTGCTGCAGGCGAGTAGGATACCTATGGAAATACCACCGGATACTTATTGGGATCTCTTCTTTGGATACAGTGCGATTTGGCTTTGTATTGTCGTGTATATGCTTCGCTTGCAAGGTGAGCAGCGAAAAGTAGCGACGCAGCTCGAAGAAATTCGAAGTGCGCAGTCTAGTTAATGAGGGCAGTTAATGAGGGCTAATTCATGAGCGAATCTCCTC